>DQGV01000118.1:7373-7594 GCA_003524705.1 Anaerolineae bacterium
TTCACTCGTTGGTGGCAAGTGGACAACTTTTCGTGCATTTTCAGAAGAAGTGACCGACAAAGCCTTAAACTTTTTGGGCATATTAAGAAAAAAGGATACCAAGTCATTGCAAATTGGTGGGGGGCATGGTTATCCTCAAACTCCAGAAGAAAAAACAAAATTTATCAATGGGCTTGCGGCGTGGACGGGCTTGTCTAAAGAGCGACTTGAAATTTTATTTG
>DQGV01000095.1 GCA_003524705.1 Anaerolineae bacterium
CGTTACCCAGAATTCCCCGGTTTGAACCTTACATGGGAAGTTCGTGAAGGCATGGTCAAACATGAATCAGAATATGATATTTCTGATGCAAGAGATTTCAACCCTGATCTACGCGGCAATCTCGAAACTCAAATTGCCAATGTCGCGGATGAATTAGCCTACACTACACATGACCTTGATGATGGGCTTCGCTCCGGCATGATTAATCCACAAATGCTTGAAGGTGTAGCCTTGTGGAATATTTTACGAGAAACGTATAATTGGCGTGGACCGGTTTTGAGTGATATGGAACGCCATCGCATGATTCGTCATTTAGTTGGTATCATGGTGACAGATATGGTCACTGCTACAGATAAACGTTTGAAGGAAAATAAAGTCAACTCGCCGACCGATATTCAGAAATTAAAAACGAATGTGGTTGGTTATAGTGAAGAAATGCAAAGACGCAACCGTGAATTGAAAGACTTTTTATATACAAAACTATATCGTCATAACCGCGTGGTGAGAATGCAAGTAAAAGCAGAAAAAACAATTTCAGACATATTCCATGCGTACCGAGCAGAACCCGCCATGTTGCCCGAACATGTTCAATTTTTCGTCGAGAAGCGTGGTTTAGAAAGAACTATCTGCGATTATATTGCCGGCATGACAGACCGTTACGCAGTCGAAGAACATCAAAAGTTATTTAATCCCCTTGAAAAACCGTAATTGATTTTGGTTTTCACAGGGGGCATTAGCAAGAAAGTTTGCCCCCTTTATTATTTTATTCATCAGACAGACAAGCAAGAAAGGAGAAGCCATGTCTCAACCCAATTACTTAACTCCCGAAGGTGAAGCAAAACTCAAAGCTGAACTTGCCGAATTGACCGGTTCGAAGCGTGAAGAACTCGCACAGCGGTTACGCTCTGCTATTCAAATGGGAGACCTTTCAGAAAATGCAGACTATCACAAAGCCAAAGAAGACCAAGGCTTTCTGGAAGGTCGCATCCAAGAAATTGAAGCAATTCTACGCAATTCTGTATTAATTGAAAAAACAAAAAACACCGGTGTTGTAACCATTGGTTCAACCGTCACCATTCAAGAAGAAGGCTTTGACCCTGAAAAATATTATTTAGTCGGTCCAGCCGAAGCCGACCCGCGTAATGGAAAGATTTCACACGAGTCACCAATTGGAAGTGCATTGATGGACAAAAAAGTTGGTGATACAGCCGAAGCCGAAACACCCGGTGGAAAAATCAAATTTAAGATTGTGAAGATTGAATAGTCTCAAAAAATAAAATCCCCTTTTGCGAAAGGGGATTTTATTTTGAAAATTATTTTTTGTTACAACGATTTCAAAAACTCTATCACATGCGGATTAAATTGTTCCGGATGACATTGATGTGGAACATGTCCACAAATTGGAAAAGCATGTGTCCCCTTTAAGTTTGGAAGCATTTGTGCTAATTCAGGAAAAGAATTTGGGGCAAGGGTTTGGTCACGCCCACCCCATAAGAGTAGAGTCGGTTGATGAAGTTGCGACAAAGCAAAAGCAGTAGAAGGAAGCGTGCGCGGGATGTGATAAATCCCCGAAGCAGCACGTGTGTAATCTAATGCAGTTTGATATCGAATGTGTTCCGGTAAAACATGACTCTCACGATCACCAATATAAAAATTGTAACTCGTCATATCGATTAAGAAGCGAAACAGCCGATACGGCGTTCTTTCAATAAAACGAGTTCGCAATAAAGGAGTATGGAAAAATAATCGTATCGCTCGCGGTAATTGATGAATATCATAAAAAGGATTCACCAAAACCAACCCGGAAACCTTTTCAGGATTCATCAAAGCATATTGTAAAGATAATCCCCCGCCTAAGGAATGTCCAACGAGTGGAAACGGCTCTGTTAGTTGAAGCGAATCAATCCATGCCGAAAAATCATTGAACAAATTTTGAAACGTATAATGATTATGGTCTATTGGCTTTTCGCTTTCGCCATGCCCTAATAAATCCAACGCAAAACTTTGGTAACCTGAATCAGATAACTCTGGTAATAAATCATCCCAATCATGCAGTGACGCGGCAAGCCCATGCACTAAAACTATTGGGTTGCCTTCTCCTTGTGCTACATAATTTACTTTTTGATTATTATCCAGCATCATGCTTTTATACATGATGTTATTTGTTTTTAATTCCATTGAATCACTCTTAATTACCACGAAGTGTCACAAAGTATCACGAAGGAGTTAAAACAAAACCTTTGTGTACCTTCGTGACCCTTTGTGGTTAAATTTTCTTACTCACTCGCTATTTCTTTTCCGTATCTCTTTGCTAATTCTCTACGCAATACTTTACCAATAAACGTTCTTGGAAATTCATCCATAAATATCACAAATCTTGGAACAAGATGCGGAGGCAATCTTCTTTTACAATAGGCAATCACAGATTCAGCACTCGGCTTTTCTCTTCCGCCGATAATAAATGCAAATGGATTGCCTGCTACAGCCACAACAGCCACTTCTTTAATTTGTGGGATTTCATAAATCACTTCTTCTACATCGCGTGGAAATGCTGGTTCTTTGCCACCTTTTTCGGAATACCACATATCCGCTTTGCGCGCGATAATTCTGCAAAAGCCTTCTTCATCCATTTGAGCCACATCACCAGTTAATAACCAACCATCACTGGTTAAGACTTGTTTTGTAGCTTCATCATTTTTCCAATACCCCATCATCACCTGCGGACCGCGAATCGCAAGCTCGCCAATTTGACCTGTTTCAACTTCTTTGCTACTGGTCATCAAATCTACAATGGCGGCTTGGGTAGATGGCAATGGCACACCGATGGTTCCAATTCTGCGATTCTTGTCTAATGGGTTGGCATGTGTGACGGGACTTGCTTCGGTTAATCCATAACCTTCAACTAATTTGCCTTTTGTCAATTTTTCAAATGCTTCTTGCACTTCTACTGGAAGTGGAGCCGATCCACTAATACAGGCTTTGATAGAACTAATGCCATATTTTCTTACGCCTTTGAAGTTATTAATCGCAACATACATATTCGGCGAGCCAGGGAAAATCGTCGGCTTATATTTTTTTATAGTTTTCAATACATCCAAAATTTGAAATTGCGGTTTCAAAATCATTGATGCACCAATGGACACTGGCACATTCAATGCAGTCGTGAGTCCATAACTATGGAAGAATGGCACAACGCATAACAATCTTTCTTTGCCTTCAATAGCAGTAGGAAGCCAATGTCGAGTTTGCAAAGCATTGGCAACTAAGTTTCGATGTGACAACATCACACCTTTGGATTGTCCTGTTGTACCACCTGTATAAATAATCACGGCTAAATCTTCCGGAGCGACATCAACTGTCGGAGATTTTTTGTTTTGTCCACCAAGCCAACGTCGCCATAATAAAGCATTGGATAATTTGAAATCACGATTGCGCCAATTT
>DQGV01000192.1 GCA_003524705.1 Anaerolineae bacterium
AAGAACAAGAGCGTCCTCGCAACGACATATTAATACACAGGTAAATTCGTATCTACTTCTTTTGCCCAAGCGTTGATTCCGCCTTTGAGATTCTTTAATTTCTTGAATCCAGCACTAGAAAGCAATTCAATCGCACGCATTGAGCGAGTTCCGCTTTTGCAAAGGACGACCATATCATTTGCTGTGTTTAATTCTGCTAAGCGACCTGCTAATTGTCCAAGCGGAATGTTGATGGCATTGGGAATAGCAGAAATCTCTAACTCGTGAGGTTCGCGTACGTCTAGTAGAGTCAGGTTGAGGTCAAGAGAGAGGCGGGATTTTAAATCTAAAGAAGAAATGTCTAAAGAAGAATTTGTCGAAGCGTCGTCATGGTCATGACTCGGAACTCCACAAAATTCTTCGTAATCAATTAATTCTTTGATATCTGCATTCGGTCCACAAACTCTACAATTTGGATTCTTTTTTAATTTCACAAAATCAAAAGACATATCAAGCGCATTGTATAAAAGAAGTTTTCCAATCAATGGCTCGCCAATACCAAGCAAAACTTTTAATGCTTCAGTGGCTTGAAGCGTGCCAATGGTGCCGGGCAAAACGCCAAGCACGCCACCTTCAGCACAAGATGGGACAAGACCCGGAGGCGGAGGCTCAGGAAAAAGACAACGATAGCACGGACCTTCTTTTGCATAAAAAACACTGACCTGCCCATCAAAACGAAAGATGGAGGCATACACATTTGGCTTGCCAAGAAAAACTGCAACATCATTTGTTAAATAACGTGTTGGAAAATTATCTGTGCCATCTAAGATAATGTCATAATCTTTTGCAATGCGAAGTGCATTTTCGGATGTATACGGTTCGTTATAAACATCAATTTGGATAGCGGGATTCAAATCTAGTAATTTTGCTTTGGCACTTTCTACTTTTAATTTTCCAATACTAGATGTGCCATGAATCACTTGACGTTGTAGATTAGATGATTCAACGACATCATAATCAACTAATCCGATTCTTCCGATTCCAGCCGCCGCAAGATATAGGGACACAGGCGAGCCAAGCCCGCCAGTGCCGATGATCAGGGCAGACGAATTTTTTAATTTCTTTTGACCTTCTAAACCTACTTCGGGAATGAGAAGATGGCGAGAGTAGCGAAGAATTTCTTCGCGCGAAAGTTCAGGAAGCATTTTTTGACCTCATCCCCAACCCTTCTCCTAAAGGAGAAGGTGCTCTTCCGATCTTAGATGGAATCAACATGACTTTATCTTCTTCTTTGATAGGTGTATCCACACCTTGTAAGTCTTTGATGTTTGATTCACCAACAAATAAATTTACAAATGGACGAAGAGCACCATCTTCATTGAAGATATGCGGTTTGATGGTTGGATATTGATTGGTTAAATCAGTCAATACTTCTGAAACATTACTTCCAGTCACATTGACTGTGGATTGTCCGTTGGTGTAAGCACGCAATGGAGTTGGGATTCGTAATACAGGCATTAAGTTTTTCTCCTAATTTTATTTACAAAGTTTGTAATTGTTCCATCAATTTCTCAGCACGCGCCACACCGTTATTGACATAACGTGCTTCGCCACGAGCATTTAATAAAAATGTTGTCGGCACACTCATCACGCCCCACGTTTTGGCGAGGTCTGGGCGTTCGGTTGCATCAATCTCAAGGACTTGTAATCTATCACCAAATGTAGATGTTAATTTATCCAATGCAGGGCGTTGAATGGTTTTACAAGGAACACAATCTGGTGTTGTGAAATATACAATCACTGGTTTATTAGGTAATGGGTTCAATAAAGAATTTATATTATTACCTGCACGAGATAATAATCTCTGATTGACAAGCCAATAAATAGCAAGTCCTAAAAAGATAATACCAACTGCAAAGCCAAATCGCAATAAGATGTCAGAACTCATATACTTGCACTCGCTTTCGGTTTCGCACCGGGGAACGTCCCTGCGGGTGGTTGTTTTCCAAAACCCTGTACACCCAATCTGGCTAACCAGTAATAGACTGCACATCCAACACAAAATCCGCCAAAAGCATTGAGTGAGGCAAGGGCAATCACAATCCAAACCAAAGTCCAGCCTAAAGCAATTGCATTAGAAAACAATGCAATCGAACCTGCTGTTAGAAATAAGAATCCAACAATTTGTGAAAAGCGATGTGGTTCAGGATTATCATCCAAAATATCAGGCTTCATCCATCCTCGTGGTTTGAGAATAGATTTGTAAATAATCCCAAAGCCCGGTGTTTTCAATGCTGAGCCAATTCCCATCACTAGAGCAACAAATGCCGCCAGAATTGGTTGATTCAAGATATAAGCCAAAATGCTAATGCCAATAATAAAATATTGATTTGTTCTGAGAATTGCATGGTCTACTTTTTGTAAGGTTTGTGTTGTCATTTTGTTTTCCTGTTTTTTATATACTCGGTGGTCGAGTAGTTCCGAATGCTCTTTGAGGAACGTATCGAGACCGCAAGTTATTGAAAGTATTTTTGTTAAGTGGTGGTCTCGATACGGCGGACGAACACCGCCTACTCAACCACCGGGTTTTTATGAAATAATTATTTCTTCTTCCTCATACTTCGTTCTATCTTCCACCAGACGCCATGAACGATGGTCTACCGATTTACCTTTATCCACTCGCGTAATCACATACGAAAAATTTGGTTGCGCCCATTCACGGTCAAATTCGGAAGGCACATTTGGGCAATCAGGATGTGAATGAAACACGCC
>DQGV01000410.1:0-2103 GCA_003524705.1 Anaerolineae bacterium
GCGCGAATTGACTCAAAAAATTGCGGATTATCTTGGCTTGCCTGTCAGCGGACATGAAGTGATTGAATTTCCGAATGAGAATTTATTTGTCAAATTAAAAGGCAGTGTGCGCGGACAAGACGTGTATTTAATTCAAACCACATCATCTCCAGTACACCGCAACTTGATGGAATTATTAATTACACTTCAAACCTTACGTTTAGATTCTGCCGCGCGTATTACAGCAGTTGTCCCATATCTATGTTATGGACGTTCCGATAAAAAAGACCAACCGCGTGTGCCGATTACTTCACGTTTAGTCGCAGACATGATTGAAGCCGCAGGTGCTGATAGATATATGACACTTGACCCGCATGCTGGGCAGATTCAAGGCTTCTTTTCTATACCGGGCGATGTATTAACCGCCTCGCATTTGTTAATTGAATATGTAAATCATAACCTTCGAGAAAGTATGCAAGACCCCGTTGTCGTCTCTGTAGATTTGGGCTTCGCCAAAAAGGGTCGCAATTATGCGGCAGATATGAATATGCCGATTGCATTTATTGAAAAACGCCGTCAAGGTAACGATGCCAAAGCCGAAGCATTAACTTTAATCGGCGAAGTAGAAAATCGTGACGTCATCATTGTAGATGATGAAGTAGATACAGGCGGTTCAATTGCACAAGCAGTACATTTGGTCAAAAGCAAAGGCGCACGAGAGGTGTATTTAATCTTTGTGCATCCGCTTCTTTCAGCCAATGGCGCAGAAAAACTTGCGTCTTTACCTATTAAACAAATTATCACAACAGATACAGCTCCGCTTTCAGAAGAAAAATTAAAACACCTCGAAGGAAAAATCACCGTCCTTTCTGTGGCTTCATTATTAGGCGAAGTTATCAAACGCGCACATGAAGGGCGGTCTGTGGGTGAAATGTTCAACGAATAAAAGTTAGAATGTTTGAAGGTTTGAAAGTTGTTATAACTTTTCAACCTGTAAACTTTCTAACTTGTAAACTATAACTATGCCCGAACTTCCCGAAGTTGAAACCGTTGCACGAAGAATAGAAAAAGATATCCTTGGCAAAACCATCGTCTCTGCCGATGTGCGTTGGGCGCGAACTGTAGCAACCCCATCCGTAAAAAAATTCAAACAGCAAATCAAAGGACAGAAGATAAAAGGCATTTCAAGGCGGGCGAAATACATCAATATCTTGCTAGAAAATTACAATCTCCTAATACATTTGAAAATGAGCGGCGATTTGACCGTGAGAAAAGGTAAAATTAAACCTGAAAAACACGACCGCCTCATTCTTGACCTCAAACTGCCCAACAGCGGAATCAGTCAACTTGCCTTCAACGACACCCGCAAATTTGGCAAAGTTTGGCTTACCAATCAACCCGAAAAATTTTTAGGTAAGTTAGGTCCAGAACCTTTAGAAAAAGATTTCACGCCACAATGGTTATATGAAAATTTGCGAAAGCGAAAACGTCAAATCAAACCATTGTTATTAGACCAAACATTTTTAGCAGGCGTTGGCAACATTTATGCAGATGAGTCTTTGCATATAGCAAAAGTCCACCCGCAGGCGTTGTCTAATGCTGTGACGCTGAAACAGGCTGAGGCGTTGCATGAAGCGATTGTGTCAGTTCTAAAAGAAGGAATCCGCCGTAATGGTGCATCCATTGATTGGGTCTATCGCGGTGGTGAATATCAAAATTATTTTCGCGTGTACGACCGTGAAGATGAACCTTGTATGGTGTGTGGCACAAAAATAAAAAAGATTGTCCTTGGGCAACGTGGAACGCATTTTTGTCCGAAGTGCCAAAAAGTTGAAAGGAAATAATATGGAACTTAATTTTGCAATGACAACTATTCCTACAATTTTATTGTGGGTGATTGGTTTGGTTGTGTTTGGCATTGGGGCATTGCTTGGTTATGTGAACATGAATATTGATGCGCGTAAAAAAATTGATGCGATGGAAACGAATGCAGAAATTATGCGCACCGAATCTGAAAGAAAACTTGCCGATGCTGAAAAGAAATTAGAAGAAGCACAATTATTGCGAGCCAATATACCCGGTGGTGTAGATGTTGAAAGTTTATTGCGCCTGAAAAAAGAAAAT
>DQGV01000410.1:2316-2571 GCA_003524705.1 Anaerolineae bacterium
TTATTGCGCCTGAAAAAAGAAAATAATAAAGTAGTGGTTGAAATGGATGGGAAGATATTAAGTGGCGCATTATCGCCAGATGGAAAAAAACGTTTGCTTGAATTAATTTCACATGTGCGTCCGTTTATCGAAGGTGGGCAACCCGCTCAACAACAACCTGCTGTTAAACATGATGTAAAAACACAACCGCCTCCACCTTCTTTCACACCTGCTTCACCTGTGACAAGTGAGGTTAAGCCTGTATCTATTTTTGCA
>DQGV01000010.1 GCA_003524705.1 Anaerolineae bacterium
AGTTCAATGCTTAAATGAAAACTATTTTTTCAAACAGCAAATACAAAATGTATAAATGGATATTATTTTTTTCATTTATGCTTTTAGTAATTGCAAATGCTTTTTTTCTTTCCTACAAAACAACCGATGTTGGCGCAAGCCCATCGATGATAGTGAGGGAGAATATCAGTTTCAAAAATGATGTACAACCCATTCTTGAAAGACGTTGCATAAAATGCCATGGTGGAGAATTTCCAAGTGAAGGTTTAAATCTTGAATCTTATGAAAGCCTAATGGTGGGTTCACAAAATGGAGAAGTTGTCATCGCTGGCGATTCGAGCAATAGCTTGCTCTTTGAACAAATCGAAAGTGGCGAAATGCCAAAACGTGGATCAGATTTAACGGCTGAACAAATTGAATTAATTAGACAATGGATTAATGAAGGTGCGTTAAATAATTAACGATTGATAGTAATTATCAAAAGAGGAGAACCTATGAATAAAAAACTTTCACGCAGAGATTTATTAAAGCTTGGTGGTTTCGGTTTGTTATCTGCCGCAGGTGGTGTAGTTGCATTTAATAATGTAAATGCTTCTCATAATCATCCACTACAAGCAGAAACGCCAACACCAGAATCATCTCATCAACATGATGGAGACGACAATGACCATCAAATGACAGGTCATGGCTTACCCGGTGCAGACGATGTTGACCATGAAAAAAATGGCTTCAATCCAGGTGAAATTCTTTATGATTTTGATTATGGAAAAGTTTCGACTTTACCGAATGGTCAAACATTACGCGAATATGAAATAGTTGTGATTAATAAAAATATAGAAGTTGTGCCCGGCATTGAATTCCCTGCATGGACGTATAACGGGAGAATTCCAGGTCCAACATTGCGAGCCACAGAAGGTGATAGAGTTCGTATTCGCATGGTAAATGGAAGTAGTCACCCACACTCAATGCACTTTCACGGCTATCATCCTAGCGAAATGGATGGTGTACCTGGTACAGGACCCGGGGGCATGGTGCAACCCGGTCAAGAATTTACTTACGAGTTTGATGCTGAACCTTATGGTTTACATCTTTATCATTGTCATGTATTTCCATTAGCACGTCATATTGCAAAAGGCTTATATGGCGCTTTCATCGTTGACCCAAAAGAAGCTCGCCCCAAAGTTGATAAAGAAATGGTAATGGTCATGCACGGCATTGATATTGACTTTGATGATGCTAATGATTTTTATGCAGTCAATGGTATTCCGTTTTATTATCAAAATCATCCTATTCAAATCAAAGTTGGTGAAAGCGTTCGTATTTATCTAGTCAACATTCTTGAATTTGATTTAGTAAACTCATTTCATCTTCATGCAAACTTTTTTCACTACTATCCCACTGGCACAAGTCTCACGCCATCTGCATTTACAGACACAATCATTCAAGGTCAGGCAGAGCGTGGCATTCTTGAATTCACATATAAATATCCAGGCATGTATATGTTCCACGCGCACGTCACCGAATTTGCAGAACTCGGTTGGAACGGCATGTTTGAAGTGACTAACTAGAAGCGAAGGAGAAACTAAAAGATGACAACCCAAACATCCCCTGAGACAAAGAACCGCTTCACTTTTCAAACCTTCATCCTGCTTCTAATTCCCATCATCCTTTTAGCTGGAGTTATTTTCTTGTTCCTGCAAACAGGTGGCGGATTAGATTTACAAGCACCTGTTCCAATTGAAGATTTGACGATTGAACGCTATGAACTTGATGTAGATAACATAAAGTTATATGTGCAAAATACTGGACCCGAAGAATTAACAGTTGCATCGCTTATTGTAAATGAAGCCGTAATGCCATTTACAGTTTCGCCATCTGCAACCATTCCGCGTTTAGGCAAAGCAACCATTGATATAGAATATTCATGGACGGGTGGTGAAGCATATGCGGCGCGAATTTTTACCAGCAATGCAATTCCGTTTGATGTAGAAATTCCAGTTGCGTTTGTAACTCCTGAGCCAGAAGCAAAAAACTTTTGGGGCTTTACGTTGATTGGTTTATATGTAGGTGTCATTCCTATTTTCTTAGGAATTTTTTGGTTGCCTGCACTTCGCACTCTCGATAAAAAATGGATGACGTTCTTAATGGCATTAACGGTTGGCTTATTAATTTATCTTGGTTTAGATACATTCAATGAAGCCTTAGAGCAAGCCACTGCATTGGCTGGCACCTATCAAGGGCTTGGATTAATTGGCATTGGAGCAGTTGCCACTTACATGCTACTCGAAATGATAGATAATCCAAAATCTGCTAGTCGAAGTGAAGAATCACAACGAGCCTCCATTGCATGGCGTATTGCTTTAGGAATTGGTATTCATAATTTAGGCGAAGGGCTTGCAATTGGTGCGGCATACAATGTTGGTGAAATTGCATTGGGAACTTTCTTAGTGGTTGGTTTCATTATCCAAAACATCACAGAAGGTTTAGGAATCATTGCGCCAATTTTGAAAGATAAACCAAGCATTCGTCAATTAACATGGCTTGGATTAATCGGCGGCGCACCTGCCATCATCGGCGCATGGATTGGTGGATTCACCCCTTCCCCATTCCTATCTGTACTATTTCTCGCAATTGGTACAGGTGCAATCTTCCAAGTGGCTGTTGAAATTTGGAAAATGGTACAAAAAGATAACGAAAAACAACCCACGCCAGGTTTTATTTTCAGTGGTGTATTAGTTGGTATGTTGATGCTTTGGGTGACTGGATTGTTGATTAAATAGTAAAAGACAAACCCTTGACAGGGTTTGTCTTTTATCATAATATATGAATACTTGTTCATATATTCAAGGAAACCATGACCCTCAACGAACTCAAAGCCATTCAACTTGCCGAATTATTCAGTGCCTTAAGCGATGCCAATCGTGTACGCATCATTTCCACTTTGCTAGAAAAAGAAATGAACGTCAGTGACATTGCTCAAAAAACAGGCATGAGTGAATCGGCAGTCTCCCATCAATTACGAGGTCTGCGACAAATGCGTTTGATCCGCGGCAGAAAATCTGGCAGGCAAGTCTTTTATTCACTTGACGATGACCACGTCAAGAAACTATATCTCATGGGCTTAGACCATGTAAAACACGGATAACTTCAATGAAAATATTTCTTCTTCTCTACTTCATCTTATTTTTTGGGTTAGCAATGATTTTACCCACCTACCGAATCTGGAAAACCACAGGCGTGAATCCATACAAACTCGGTTCATCTGACACGGCACATGATTACATTGGAAAAAATTTCCGCTTGATTATGCTCGTTTGTTTTCTTGTCGCAATTGTGTTTGCGGTTTCTCCAAACTTGTATTCTTATCTTTTGCCAATTTCATTTCTAACAAACAATATTTTGGCAAACATCGGTTTTGTTCTTTTGTTACTTGCATTGGTTTGGGTATTGATTGCCCAAGTCCACATGCAAAAATCATGGCGCATCGGCATTGATGAAGATGTCAAAACCGAACTCGTTCAAACGGGATTATTCAAAATCTCTCGCAATCCCATTTTTCTCGGAATGCGCGTGATGTTATTAGGTCTCTTCTTGATTATTCCAAATGCTATTACACTTACCATCTTAATCACTGGTGAAATGTTAATTCAAACTCAAGTACGGCTCGAAGAAGAATTTTTAACGCGTTCACATGGTCAAGCATATTTAAATTATCAAAAGCAAGTCCGCCGTTGGATTTAATCTATGCACAATCATTCCCATTCTCACTTTGGCGATATTGCCAATCAAACCACCAAACGGCTTGCTTTGTCACTTGGCATTACTGCCATATTTGTTTTTGTTGAAATTGTTGCAGGCATTTGGGGAAATAGTTTAGCCTTATTAACCGATGCCGCTCATAACTTTACCGATGTGATTGCTTTAGGATTAAGTTGGTACGCGCTTCGACTCTCGCTTCAACCTGCTCATGCAGGCAAAACATTTGGCTACCATCGAGCAGGGATTCTAGCCGCGTTAGTCAACTCAACAACTTTGGTGTTAATCGCCTTAGGGATTTTTTACGAAGCCTATCAGCGCTTTCTCAATCCACCCGAAGTGAATACAACCATATTAATCGGCGTGGGCGGAATCGCATTTCTGATTAATCTAGGAACAGCTTTCCTCATCAAAAAAGGAAGCGAGCATGACTTAAATCTAAGAAGTGCATTTCTGCATCTCATGGGCGATGTATTATCAACATTAGGTGCAGTCATTGCAGGCGTGCTTATTTTATTCACCAACTGGAACTGGCTCGACCCATTCGTCAGTGTGTTAATTGGTGCATTAATTTTATACAACGCTTGGGGAATCATTAAGCAAACCATTCACATTTTGCTCGAAAGCACACCCGAAAATGTTGACCTGCCAAAAATGGTTGAAGACATTCGCCAAGTAGATGGCGTGCATGATATTCACGATTTGCACGTCTGGAGCATCAACGAAAATTTGCGCATGCTCTCTGCCCATGTAGTGACAAATGACATTTCCATTCGTGAGGGCGCATATATTCAACAAAATATCAACGAACTGCTCGCACATGGATACAATATTCAACATGCAACTCTACAACTAGAATGCGAAGGTTGCCATAATATGTTGTATTGTGAAATTAAAGAGCATAGTCATAATTAAATTCCAAAAATCAGCCACAGAGATTCTTAGTAGGTCTTCTCAGAGGTCTCTGTGTGCTCTGTGGCTAAGACGTTTGCAATATCATTCTTCATAAACTAAAATATCAGGGATATGGAAATTTCTAACCTCAAACCTGCCCCCAGCCCAAAATCTAGACCTATCATCGGCATGATTCCTGAAATGACCAAGGACATGCTTGGCATGTTCATGGATTTAACAAAGAATCACGGCGGGATTGTGCAATTTAAATTACTAAATAAAACCTATATGCTGGTCACAAAGCCAGAGTATGTAAAACATATTTTGCAGAGTAATCATCACAACTACATTCGCGGCAAAAGTGTGGAGACAGGGCGCGTTTTATTAGGCAATGGTTTACCTTTAAGTGATGGAGAATTTTGGTTACAACAACGCCGCATTATGCAACCTGCCTTTCACCGTCAGAAGTTAAGTTCACTAGCCAATACAATTACAAACATTATTCAAAAGCATTTAATTGCATGGGAAAGATATAGCCAAGCGCATCAAGTGTTTGATATGGAAGATGAAATGACAAATCTGACTTTGTCAATCATTATCAAAACCATGTTCAGTGCAAAAATTACAGATGCCCAAGTCAAGTCGTTGGGCGATGCGTTTCGTTTAGCATCGGCGTTTATGTTATGGAAGAGTCAACAATTTATTCAACTTCCACTTTCGTTTCCACTACCAAAACACATTGCCTATAACAAAGCCGCCAAAGTTTTAGATGAAATCGTGTACCCATTAATTGCCGAGGGCAGAAAAAATCCGCAGGACGATTTGCTGGGGATGTTGCTCAATGCCAAAGATGCAGAAACAGGCTTAGGCATGTCTGATGCGCACGTGCGTGATGAAATCATCACTATCTTTTTTGCAGGTCACGAAACTTCGGCAATGGCACTCACTTGGGCGTTTTATCTAATTGCAAAACATCCACATGTCGAATCAAAATTAGTTGGCGAAATTACACAAATCTTAAATACGCGCACACCCACACTTGAAGATTTACCAAAGTTAACTTACACAACGCAAGTTATTAACGAAGTGTTGCGTTTGTATCCGCCTGCGTATTTGTTTGCGCGCGAAGCCGTCACTGACCAAGAACTGGATGGTTATTTAATTCCTGCTGGCACGTTAATTTTTATTACGCCTTATGTCACCCATCACGACCCAACCTATTGGAACGACCCCGAAACTTTTGACCCCGAACGTTTTACGCCTGAAAA
>DQGV01000315.1 GCA_003524705.1 Anaerolineae bacterium
CAATGAATTTAAAAATTATTGAGGACAGTGAATTTTTAAGTTGGTATTTATTTATTGTGATTATCCAGCTTGTATTTTCTACAGTATGTGCTTTGATCTCATTTGCGCCAAGAGTAAAAATTATTAAAGGAGGGTTGTTTGCTCCTGGCAGCATTTCAAATGTTTTGTTTTTTGAATATCTCAAAACAAAATCTGCTGATGAAATAATTAGAGAAGTGAATAGCATTGACAAAAGTGACACAGCATTTAAGCCCACGTCATTTGAAACAGATGTTGCAGTTCAAATTCAACAAAATTCAATTATTGCAAGTAGGAAATATTCCTATTTTACGATTGCTGTTTGGTTGACCATTTCAGCTTATATTACTTTACCATTAGCATTGATTTTTTGTCTTTATACTTATTTAAGCAAATAATGGAAACACCAAGCTTTAAAGAAGATCATATCTCCCAAATACCGGCTTTGTTATTATTGCAAAAGCTGGGTTATACCTATTTGTCGCAGACGCAGGCCTTGCAGCACCGGGGTAATAAAACCACTCATGTTTTATTGGAAGATATTTTGCGCAAGCAATTGAAGGAAATTAATTCCATTCGGTTAAGTTCCTCTAAAACATCTGTGTTCAGCGATGCCAATATTGAAAACGGCATACAGGCACTTAAAGATGTTCCCATGCAGGAAGGTTATATAACTGCTTGCGAATACGTGTACAATTTACTCACGCTCGGAAAAGCATTGGAACAAAGTATTGATGGTGATAAAAAAAGTTTCACCCTTCAATACATTGACTGGAAAAATCCGGAAAATAATGTTTATCATGTAACGGAAGAATATAACGTAATGCGTTCCAATACCAAGGAACATTATATACCGGATATTGTTTTGTTTGTGAATGGAATTCCGTTTTGCATCATTGAATGCAAACGACCGGACATGAAGGAATCTTTATCACAGGCCATTTCCCAGCAGCTACGAAGTCAGCAGGAAGACGGTATTCGCAATTTGTATGTTTATACCCAAAGCCTGTTGAGTGTTGCAACCGATCAGGCATCTTACGCCACAAACGGCACAGTAGAAAAATTCTGGGCTAAGTGGGAAGAAAAGTTTTCAAGCGATGAGGAAGAATCTGCTTACAATGATAACCTTTATGAAATAAAAAACAAACCGCTACCTAAAACAGAAAGTGAAAAATTGTTTGGAGAGCGTTTCCGGTATGTAAAAAAATATTTTGATGCGCTGGAACAGCAAAACGTAATGGTTACCAAGCAGGATGAGTATCTGTATAATTTATGTCGTCCGGAACGATTGCTTGATTTGGTATTCAACTTTATTTTATTTGATAACGGAGAAAAAAAGATAGCCCGTTACCAGCAGTATTTCGCCATTAAAAAAGCAATGCAGCGTTTACGGCATATTGATGGCGGCAAACGTAACGGTGGCGTAATATGGCATACACAGGGTAGTGGAAAATCACTGACTATGGTTATGCTTGCACAAGCAATTGCTATGGAAAAAGAAATTCTGAATCCAAAAATTATTCTGGTAACCGATAGAACGGATTTGGATGATCAAATTACCAATACGTTTAAAAAATGCGGCAAATATGCCGAGAACGCAACAACCGGGCAACGTTTGGTTGAGTTATTGGAAAGTAAAAGTGACGCGGTAATTACCACTATCATTAACAAGTTTGAATCGGCTGTAAGAAAAATTAGCAAACCGTTAACAAGCCCTGATATTTTTGTACTGGTAGATGAGGGTCACCGTTCGCAACACGGAATTTTTAATATCGACATGCAAAAAACGCTGCCTAACGCATGTTTTATTGCAATGACAGGAACACCCTTGTTCAAAAAAGAAAAAAGCACTGCTGTTAAATTCGGAGGTATTATTGATGCCTATACAGTGGATCAGGCTGTAAAGGATAAAGCAGTCGTTCCATTATTGTACGAAGGCCGTCACGCTTTTCAAAAAGTGAATGAAAATCCCATTGATACATATTTCAATATGATTTCCGAACCACTTAACGAATATCAGAAAGTAGATTTAAAAAAGAAATTCAGCCGTGCAGATCAATTAAATATTGCTGATCAAAAAATATATGCTATTTGCTGGGACATAAGCCGTCATTACCGGGATAACTGGCAGGGAAAAACTCCATTCAAAGGCCAATTGGTTTGTCAAAGTAAAGAAGCCGCTATCCGTTATAAAAAATACATGGATGAGATCGGTCTTGTGTCCACCGAAGTATTGATTTCGCCACCTGATGAGCGCGAAGGGGAAGAAAGTGCTTATGTCAAATCAGGAGATGCCGTTAAGCAATTATGGGATAAAATGATGAACGAGCATGGAAACGCAAAGAAATACGAGAAAAATATCATCAGCCGGTTTAAAAATCAGAAAGACCCTGAAATTATCATTGTAGTTGACAAATTACTTACCGGATTTGATGAGCCAAAAAATGTGGTGTTGTATTTAACCCGGAAACTGATCGGTCACAAATTGCTACAAGCCATTGCACGCGTAAACCGGGTATATACCGATAAGGATTTTGGTTACATTATAGATTATGCCGGTGTGCTGGGAGAACTGGATACAGCTTTAACCATGTATTCTTCGTTTGAAGATTTTGATGAAGAAGATTTGCAGGGAACATTGATCAATATTTCAGAAGAAATTAAAAAATTGCCACAGAAACATTCCGAGTTATGGGATATTTTTAAAACCATTGCCAATAAACGCGATGCCGAAGCTTATGCACAATTATTGCGAGATGAAGCTGTCCGAGTTGTTTTCTATGATAAACTGGCAATATTTGCCCGTGCTTTGAAGCTCGCTTTGTCTTCAGTTGATTTTCATAAAGAAGTGGAAGAAAAAACCATTGATAGGTATAAAGAAGATCTGGCCATGTTTTTAAAACTGCGCAACAACGTTGTTCAACGATATTCCGATGCAATTGATTACCGTCAATACGAAGGACAAATCCAAAAATTAATTGACACGCACATTCAAACCGATGAAGTAAAAACAATTACTGAGTTGGTTAACATCTTTGATAAGGAAAAATTTCAGCAGGAAGTAGAAAAAACCATTGGCGAAGCAGCAAAAGCCGATAAAATAGCTTCGAGGACTGCCAAACACATCACAGAAAAAATGGATGAAGACCCGGCATTCTACAAAAAGTTTTCTGAAATGTTGAAAGATGCCATTAAAGCCTACGAAGACCAAAGAATCACTGAATCGCAATATCTGAGTAGGGTGAATGAAATTATGAATGCCGTGTTGTCAAGAACAGATTCCGACATTCCTGCCGCATTGAATGGACATGATGTGGCCAAGGCCTTCTATGGATTAAGTATGGAAGCATTGAATGAAAAACTCACGGATAAAAAGGTGAAAAAAGAAATAGCCGTTCAAACCGCCCTGAACATTGATGAAATTATACAGGCATCCGTTTTAGATGGAGGAAAACCTGTCATTGACTGGCAGCAAAAATCAAACATAACCGGCAAACTGCAAATTGAAATTGGCGACTATCTGATCGATGAAGTCCGGGATAAATATCAAATTGAATTATCATTTGGTGAAATGGATGAAATGGCTGAAAAATGTATTGAGGTGGCTAAAATTCGGTATAAATAAAGATGGCTGATCAGGAGTATAAATATGAAAAACTGTTGACAGAAATTGACAACAAGTCCAAGGCGGTCATTAATATGGGGAAGCAACTTCATGCAATTACACCAAAAATGCAGGTTTTTGACTTCCTCATCATTTCCGTTTTAAACAGAACAGTAAATCTGAACAAAGGATTTACCACTTTAATGCGCCAGAATAATTTTATAGCAGCAGCTCCTTTGGTGAGGATAAAC
>DQGV01000364.1 GCA_003524705.1 Anaerolineae bacterium
ATGGATAGTCAAATGTAAATAAAGATTGTTTGACTATCATATCTCCACTTTCGGATATAGATGTTTCTACCGCTTCTTGATTACTTTCGGAAAGAATCAGCGTCGTAGGCAGTTTTTCACGCCGAAACAGATTTGTCCATGCGGGCGGTGCCAGTTTGGGATATTCTGTCCAATCATAATCTTGTGAACGCCATATACGAATAGATTGTTCATAAGACATGTTCATAGAAATATAAATGGCACTGGTGACGAGAATCGAAATAATGATGATGCCACTTATGGCTGATGGATACTTAATAAGTTCGCGGAAAAAGTTTGATGTAGCTGACCAAATTCGCTGTAACGCAGTTTGCCAACTTTTACGAATATGTTGGGGATTAAATTTAATGTTGGGAAGAGCACCCAACTTGAAGCGAGGAAAGAGGCGCGGTTTTTTATCAGCAGATGTTTTTTGAACCGTAGCATTTTTAGATTGTGAGTCAATGTTTAATTTTACGCGTGGGTCAACAAGTGAATAGACCACATCCAAAATAAAAACAGTTAACGCCAGCATGTAAGCATAGATAACTGTAAAACCAACAATGACGGGTGTATCAAATGCTTGCACGGCAGTGAAAAACGCAAGCCCCATACCAGGCCAGCGAAATACCAACTCGAGCAACATGGAACCTGACCAACTGCTGATGAGCAATAATGAAAAACTAGTTAATAGATTTGGTAATGCTGGACGTAATAAATAATTTTGTTCTATTTTATTTTTCGGTAAACCACGCGCGCGCGCCATTTCAACATAATCATCTTCGGCATAGATGAGGAAAAATGTGCGCCATGAATATACACTTTGAAAAAAACTGCTTAAGAAAATTGCACCGACAGGTAATATCATATGACGCAAAACGACCAATGCAGAACCATATTGTTGTGTAGCAGATGGGTCGGTACCGTACATACCACCCGATGGAAGAATTCTTAATTGAAAAGCAAAGAATACTATTAAGAATATTCCATAAAACCACGGCGGTGCTGACGATAATGGCGAAAGCATTACGAAGAATTTATCTAACCAAGTGCCGTATTGACGTGGCAGCGTCAGTGCAATGCTGATACTAATTAAAAATAAAAATATATTTGACGTGGTGAATAATAATAAAGTGCGTGGTAGATTATCTAAGATAATGTCTTTGACGAGGCTACTATCTAAACCGTAGCGTGAGGTATTCATCAGGCGTGCTTCGCCAAAGTCTAGGGTAATTCCATTCTTTAGCCAAAGAAATGTTCGTAATAGAAAAGGCTGATTTAACCCTTCGGCTTCATACATAGCCAGACGAGCTTCTTCAATCAGTTTTGCTCGTTCTTCTAATGGTTCATCTTTAAGCCAACCACTTCCGAGCATGATGCCAATTCTTTCTTCAATTCCACCTTTTATCATCTCATCTACATAACCACCCATGTTTGCAATGACGATGGTTAGATATACCGCAATAACCGATGTGATAAAAAGTGAGAGAAACCGTGAACTAGCATACGCAATAATTCTTTTAATTTCATTTAGGCGCATGAACAAAACACCTGAAGTTTTATGGTTTTTCGATGTGTCATGCGAAGTATTATATAATGAATTAAAAAACGACACAAATTGATATGACAAACTTCTTCCGCGAACGAATCAAAGAATCAATCAATAATTCAAATTTACAAACGGCATTGGATAACAACACAGAGCGCCGTCTGAATGGACGCGCCGTCGCATTTGAATCCATTCCTGATTGGCGTGAGAGACGTCAACGCGCCCACAAAATCCGTGCGGATGTGATTGATAATCTTGATGAATATTTAAATCAATTTATCAAGCAGAATGAAGCGAATGATGTCATTATTCATCGCGCAAAAGATTCAAAAGAAGCGATTCAAATTGTATTAAACATCGTAGGGGGGAGTCATGACTCGCCCAGGTTAATTGCCAAATCAAAATCAATGGTGACAGAAGAAATTGAACTTAATCACGCGCTTGAAAAAGAAAATATAAAAGTCGTTGAAACAGATTTAGGCGAATACATTGTACAACTTCGCAAAGAAAGACCGAGTCACATTATCACCCCTGCGGCACATCTCAAAAAAGAACAAGTGGCACAACTCTTTCACGAAAAATTAAATATCGAATACACAGAAGATATTCCGACATTAACTGCAACTGCCAGAAAAATTTTGCGTGAAGTGTTTCTGACTGCAGATGTTGGAATCAGCGGAGTTAATTTTGGTGTAGCAGAAACTGGAAATATTTGTGTCGTTTCTAACGAAGGCAATGCACGAATGGTCGCAACTATTCCGCCAATTCATATCGCACTCATGGGCATGGAAAGACTCGTCCCAACTCTTGATGACCTTTCACTTTTCATTTCTCTTTTAGCGCGTTCTGCAACTGGACAAAAAATTTCTGTTTACACACAACTGCTTCAAAAGCCGCTTCCAAATCAAACACGTCATATCATCATTCTTGATAACGGACGTTCGCGTTTGCGAAATTCTCCGCTTAAAGAATCATTGTATTGCATTCGATGTGGCGCGTGCTTAAATGCGTGTCCCGTTTTTCGCGAACTTAGTGGTCATGCTTATATCGGAAAAGATAAAACCATTGCGCCATATCCCGGACCCATTGGTTCGGTCATTTCGCCGGGCTTGATGGGTGAAAATTTTGTTCATCTCGCGCAAGCCTCGTCGCTGTGTGGTGCGTGTAAAGATGCTTGCCCTGTGGATATTGATTTACCCAAAATGTTGACACGTGTAAGAGCAGGTAAAGTGAATAGTGAACAGTCAGCAGTTATCAGTGAAGGTGCTGGATTAAGTAAATTAACAAAATTATTTTTGCAGATATACACCCGCCTCTCGACTCGTCCAAAGTTGTTTGCATTCTCTCAAACATTTGCTTCGCTGATAACTTTTCTGCTCTCTCCTTTCTCGCAGTGGATTCATCTGCCCGCTTTAACAGGTTGGGGATATAGCAAAGATTTTCCGCGTTTTGCTTCTCAATCTTTTCGTTCGCAATGGAAACATGTCACCCTGAGTGCTGGTCGAGTAGGACGAAGTCCGTATCGAGACCAAACGAAGGGTCTCATACAAAATCAAAAAGATTCTTCGGTCGAGACTGCGTCTCTCTCTCAGAATGACATAAACCTAGCAGAACAATTCACCAAAGAACTCATCGCCGTAAGCGGAAATGTATATCCAACAAAAAATGTTCAACAAGAAATAATTGAATTTATAAAATCAAAAAATATAGACAAAGTTTTTCTTGAACGGAATACATTAGATGAATCTTTATTAAAAAAAGAAAACATTGACTTCACTTATGAGTCTGACCCACAAATCCGCTTGGGTGTGACAAATGCTTTAGTCGGGCTGGCAGATACAGGGTCAGTGCTTGAAGCGGATGAAGCACTACATCCATCTTTGTTACCAGAGATTCATATCGCCATTCTTAAATCAAAAGAGATTGTGCAATCATTGCCAGATGCGATTCATTTAGTCAAAGATAAAAATGCGGCGGTGTTTATTACGGGACCGTCGCGCACGGCTGATATTGAAATGACGTTGACGATTGGTGTGCATGGACCGAAGGAATTGCATGTGTTCGTTGACGTATCAAATTCAGGGTGATACAATCTCGCGCACTTAAATAATGTACGCCCCTATCGTCTAGTGGCCTAGGACGAAGCCCTCTCAAGGCTTAAACCGGGATTCGAATTCCCGTAGGGGCACAGGTTAATTAATAAAAAAATGACAGTCACTTTCAAAGTGACTGTCATTTTTAATTTATGGTCCAGGCGGACCACCCGCAGGCACACATGCCAATTGACTTGTATTCGGCGGAGTCATACAAGTGCCGGTCATATTTCCAACTGAACAACTTGCACCTTGTAATAATCCAACACAGGCATCAATCGCTTCTTGTGGAGGTTGCTGACCTTGACCAGTCTGCCCGCCTTGTTGATTCTGTCCACCTTGCTGTCCTTGTCCTTGACCACCACTTGTTCTCACTGATGCTGTACCTTTGAAACAACCAACTGTATATGGAAATTCATGAGTTGCATGATAATGATACATCTCAACCAACTGACCATCCCATTCAACTACTTCAGTATGACCATGACATTCATCTAAATCTTCATTCGTTACTTCCTCACCATTTGAATCGTAATAACCATAAATTCCAAAACCATCAAACGCGTAACCCATCAATGCTGAATGACCCGTTGTCGTATCTGTCGCACAATCACTCAACGAATGATAATGATACACACCTGATTGTTGTGGATGACCATCACAACTATCTTGCACTTCATGTGCGCCTGCATCTAAGCCTTGTGCGTCAAATGCATTGAACATCGGAACACCTGAAAGCATAATTCCTATTTCACCGCCAACACAACTCGGCTGATTTGCAACCGTTGGGTTGTCAGGTAAAGAGACAGTAACATTTTGTTGGCTAATCGAATTTGGGTTTCTATCCACAGCATACGCATCATCATTTGGTGAAATGGGATACGTCCCCGTTGTATGATTTGGTAAACCATTTCCAGTAAACACACGTTGGTCACCTTGAATCGAAATTGTAAATTCATGAGGCCACGAAACAGAACCATCCACAACCGCTTTCATCAACGCGTTCCAAGTGCCATCGCCATTCATCCAATTGCCTGTGCCTGTTGCACCTCCACCATTAAATGTTGTTTGACATGAAAATACATAACCAACTTGCGGGCTCGTGGAATATTTTCCATCACCCACTTCAAGACGAGTCAAATCAACATCTGATGTATGTGGAGCATCCGAATGTGAATGTGATTCACTTTCCGCTTCTGACGTAGTGGATGCTTGATTCTGATTTTGGGAACTTTGGTCATTCGCCTCAGGCTGAGACTCAGTTGTAGGTGCAGAACCAGTTTGCGGCGCGGGTGGAGGCGGGAACAAACAAGCCGTCAACAAAAAACTTATCACAAATAAAAACATAACTCTTTTCATATCATTCTCCTTGCCCTTATTTTATTTTTATCTCAAAAATCTACAAGTGTATAAAATCATAAAGACGCATGACAATCGTCATGGATTTATTTATTAAGGAGATTGCAATTCGCCCTGCCAGGGTAGAAAAAGTGAAAATGCTTCTAAATCATCTTCTAACTTTATTGCATGACGATGAAGAGCAAACAAGTCATAGGTACATTGGTCATTAGAATTTCCAAGCCCCATACCTGTTAGATACCCTGCGTTATATGTTGCATCCATAATGCCGCAGTCATAAACCCCAAATGGATAAGCAAAAGTTAATACAGGTACACCTATTTCTTGTTCCAGAAATTCGCGCGAGCCATGAATTTCATACCATCTTTCATCTGAAGTTATCGTAGATAAATCCACATGATTCATACTATGACTTCCAATTTCCCAACCTGCATTTGCCATTTCTTTGGCTTGTTGTGCATTGATAAAATTTTCTGCACCTAAATATCTACCAACCACATATAACACGCCTGTAAACCCATATTTTTGCATAATCGGAAATGCAATGTTGTAATTATCCAAATTACTATCATCAAACGTAATAATGATAGGGCGTGGAGGAAGCGCTAACCCTTCGTGAATAGCTTCTGCCAACATAGTTGTTGTGATAGTTGTATAACCCCAACGATTTAACAATTGCATTTGTTCTTCGAAATCTTTTGGCTCAATATAATATTGACTATGTGTTGAAGATTCTGCAATATGATGATACAGGAGTATCGGTACAACAACCTCATTTGGACCTTGGGGAATCCATACAGGATTTGAAATTAATGTTTGAGTAGGTAATATCGGTGTTGATTCTTTTTGAGTTTCTACTGGAGTAAATGAAGTGCTTGGTGGTGTTGAGGTTATTACTTCTTTATTAGTAACCCCGCCATTACATGCAGAAATCAAAAAAAGAAAAGTTAGTAATATTTTTTTCATGCTATTGATTTAATTCCCATATCAAACGCAAACCTTCAAGCGTAAGCCATGGAGAAATAATATCAATCACTTTTGTTTCTTTAGCGACAACTTCTGCTAACCCGCCAGTGGCGACAACTTTCATATCGCTTCCTAACTCTGACCTAAACCTGCCCACCATTCCCTCAACCATACTGACATACCCAAACAACAAACCCGATTGCATGGCATGGATTGTATTTCTTCCAATCACCGAAGGTGGCAATTGCAAATCAATGCGTGGGAGTTTTGCGGCACGCGTATAAAGTGCTTCTGCCGCGAGATTAATTCCAGCCGTAATTGCGCCACCAAGATATTCGCCATCTTTTGTGATGGCATTGAATGTTGTAGCTGTTCCAAAATCAACCACACAAGCAGGTCCGCCATATAGTTTCATCACTGCCACAGCATCACACACTCTATCAGCACCAACTGCTCGCGGGTCTTCATAACGGATTTTGATTCCAGTTTTGATACCTGTATCAACCACCAAAGGTTTTTGTTTCAAATATTCTTCACAGGCTTGAATCACCCTGCCAGTCAATGGCGGCACAACAGATGCTAATGAAATTCCAGTTATATCTTTGACTGTTTTCCCTGCATTTTGTAACACACCTAAAAATTGCAAACCATATTCATCGGGCATACGGTTATGGTCTGTGGCTAAACGCCAATGCGCGCCAAGTTTATCGCCTTCATAAAGTCCAAGTGTGAGGTTGGTATTGCCAATGTCAATGACGAGGAGCATGAGGATATTTTACCGCTACAATGCAGAATAAAACGGAGCAATTGCTTTCAGTATAGAAAAAATAAAATTGAAATTGTTAATTGCAATTGTAAAAACAATTAAACCCAGAGCAATTTGAAACCAAGTTTTCTCTGCAAATTCGGATAAAGATAAAGCAATAAAAAATATAAGCGCATACATCCAATATGGTGTGTAGAGAAAAAGTTCTGTTCCATAAAATAAGTGCATGATGAAATTAAATCCCAATGCGCCTAATAATCCAAGCATTAATGGTTGATGTTTTGATGTGCGAATATTCTTTATGAAAGCAACAAATGAACCTACAAGCAAGATTAACCACAAAACGAGTGGGATATTCGCAATTCCTTTGTATGAAGCAAGAGCCTGAGTACGGATATCAAATGTTTTCAGGTCAATGGTTGGGAATGGTGGTTTTTCAGAAATTGCTTCAATTGGTTTCGGGGCGACAACGCCATACAAAGCCATTGTCCGTGTGGTGACTTGAAGTTTTTCAGCCAAACTGGATTCAGGTTCTTCACCGACTACTTTGACAAATCCAAACTCAAAGGCAATATCTTTTGGACTAAAGAAATATGTAATTGATTTTGGATATAAAAAATTTGTGAATAAAGTGAGCAAAATTCCAAATACTAGGACATAAACAAAAAATTGAATCAAACGACGAAAATTAAACTTATTGAAGAATAACCCAATCACACCCTGTGCAATATTTGTGATAGTGATTCCAAATAAAACTAAACCAGCAGGAACGAGAATTGAAAAACGATTTTCCTTTGATTGAATGAGTAAAAAGAAAAATATTAACGAAGCCGCACCGAAGATGTAGTTTTCGGTCAATGAGCCGAATAATAAATGGGAAGCACTAAAGCCTAATAACATGGCAAAAAGAAACGCGTAGGTTTTTGATTCAGTTGCTCGTTTGATAAATAAATAAGCCATGAAAACACAAAGTCCAGCAGTGGCGGAAACGACTAACATTGCTCCAAGTGGATAATGCTCGCCCATCCAAAATGAAGCCAGACGCATGAGTGGACGAATGATGATTAGACTCAATGGATGTACTGCACGATTAATCGGTGCACTTTCTGGGCTGGCAAGAATTTCCATCCATGGACCTGCATCAGCTTCAAAGAGGACGACGTTGTAGCTTAAGGCTGGGTAATTTAATGTGCGGGCAAGAATCAGGTGAATGAAGAAGAACATTCCACCTAAATAAATGCCTAATCCATTTTTGATTTCAATATTTGTTTTTTGAATTAAGAAGTAACCAATAAACCCAGAAATAATTGCAGTGAGAAGAAATGTCAAAAAATATTGTTGAGGAATAGAGAGATTGGAAGAGCACACGTCT
>DQGV01000079.1 GCA_003524705.1 Anaerolineae bacterium
TTTTCCTAAAATTGCTTTCACACGGTCTACCAATTGGTCTGGTGCGAAAGGTTTGAGTAAATATTCTTCTGCCCCAGCTTCTAAACCGATTTGAATTTCTGCATCTTGTCCTTTGGCAGAGAGAAAGACAACCGGAATATCCTTTAGCGATGCATCTGCTTTCATAGCACGGCAGGCATCGTAGCCTGTCATCTTGGGCATACGCACATCCATCATGATTAAGTCAGGGATGAGTTCTTTTGCCTTGTGCAAAGCTTCTTCACCATTGTTCGTGGTGGTCACTTCATGACCTGCAAATCGTAACGTGAATGCCACAAGTTCACGAATATCGGGTTCATCTTCTGCGATTAAAATTCTTGCCATTGATTATTTATTCTCCATTTTTTCAACGGGTAATGTGAAGGAGAAAACACTGCCTTCACCGGGGACTCCCGTGCTTTGCATCCACAATTTTCCTTTGTGCATTTCAACCAATTGACGCACAATCGGCAAGCCCAAGCCTGTTCCGGGTGTAGCCAACACTAGAGGATCTTCACCCCTGTAAAACCGTTCAAAGAGGCGGGCTTGGTCTTCTACTTTGATTCCAATGCCATTGTCTTGTACATCCACCTGTAATTCACCATTTTGTTGATGAATGTTGACGTGGATGGTTCCGTTCTCTGGTGTGTAGTTATAAGCATTGTTGACAAGGTTGCTCAAAATCTGGCGCACACGGTCTTTATCTCCAATAACGGGCGGTAAATTTTTAGGTGCATCTACCGAAAGCGCCATCGGTTTATTTTCTGTTTGCGAACGACGCAAGGTTTCAGTAACAACTTCTTCTGCAATTTCATACAAATTGACAGGGCGTGAA
Source organism: Anaerolineae bacterium (assembly GCA_003524705.1). The sequence goes on from DQGV01000079.1 coordinate 854, forward strand.
TTCAACGTCACACGTCCAGATTCGATGCGTGAAATATCCAGCAAATCATTTACCAAGACGTTAAGGCGTTCAATGTTGTTGCGAACCACAACCAAGAAGTGCATTTGATTTTCATTCAAAGCACCTGCCGCACCCATCGTCAAAATATCAACATAACCTTTGATGGCTGTCATTGGTGTTCGCAATTCATGGCTCACAGTAGCCACAAATTCTGACTTCAAACGGTCAACCTCTACCTCACGTGTAATATCACGGAAGATAGATACAGTACCTAGAAAATCATTTTGCAAAATTACTGGTGCAAGATGCACTAGGATAATGCGACCGTTTTCAAGTGTTAATTGTTCCGCATACATTTCATCTTGTTGGTACGAAGACGGGTCTTGTGACCAACGCGCAATCGTTTCCGTCCACGCGCCTGCTAAACCAGCAAATGAATCCAATGAACCACCTAGCAAACGGGCTTCATCTACGCCCAAAATTCGCACAGACGATGTGTTTACAAATGTAATCCGATTATCAGGACCCGTTACCAACACACCATCAGCAACGGCTTCAAGAATGGCTTGTGAACGACTGGCTTCCACTTGTTCTTTGCGAAGCATAGAGCCAAGTCTTTCTGCTTGGTCACGAATCAATTCGTACAAGTTTGCATTGTTAATCGCAACAGAAACTTGTGTGGCAATTGCTTTCACCAAGTTCAACATTTCAGTGTTAAAGAAATTAACTTGACGATGAAATACCATCAATACACCAATTGCATCTTCACCAACTAACATCGGAACAACAATCGCGCTTCTATGGTCTTGACCTGAAGCATCGCTTCGCACCCAACGGGAATCTTGATACAAATCCTCAACCAACACTGCATCCCGATGCTTAACCACCCAGCCTGCCAACCCTTCTCCAATTTTCAAAGTGAAAGAGCGTGCGCTTGGGCTTACACGGTCAGACAAATATCCGTAACCCGCACGATAGTGCAATAAATTATCTTCGGGGTTGACGAGCAAAATCGTACCTTGTTCTGCGCCTAAGGTGTCATTTAGCAATGACAATGTACGATTCAAGGTTCGGTCTAAATCTAAACTTGAAGAAACTTCGGTAAGAATGCGAAGCAACGTATCTGTATTTTGTTTTTCTTGATTTAATTGTGCCGTGCGTTCTTCTACACGCGCTTCTTGTTCTGAAGCAAGTTTTTGGGTTTCAGCAAACAACTGTCCATTTTGAATAGCCACAATGGCTTGGTTTGCCAATGTGCCAAGAATTTGCATATCTTCTTCGGTGTACATATCTGGCAAATAACTTTGAGCAGAAAGCATACCGAGTGTTTTACCGCCCAAACTCATTGGCACAGCCACAATAGACTGCACTTCTTTGGCTTCATCACCGAAATGAGCAGGGTCAGAAGAAACTGTAGAAGATACGCTTGAAACTAATTGAGGTTCACCTGTTTGAATGATTTCACTGCTCATGCCTTTACCAAACGGCACTGGCTCTCCAAAATAACGTTTGCCGCGTTCATATAAATAAACAGGGTTAATTGCATTGCTGGCTTCATCATGCAAAGTGATGACAAATGTATCCAAGGGCATTAAGCGTTCTGCGGCTTTATGCACAGAATGATAAATTTCTTCAGCATCTAAGCTGGCACTGACCAATGAACTGGTTTCGTTTAACACAGCAAACCGTTCTGCTGTACGCACGGATGATTGATACAAGCGTGCATTTTCAAGCGCAATAGTGGCTTGATTTGTAATGGTACGAGCAATTTCTAATTCGTTGACTCCAAAACGAGCGTCACCAACCATTTGGACAAACAGTAAAGCGGTTAATTGTTGGCTGGGTGCAAGCGGCAGAATTAATAAAGCGGTGGCATGTTCGCCGAACATATCAATCAATGAATGTAAGTCCGGTTCATTTCGCACATCTTCCGTATTGAAGATACCTAACGATTCGCGTAAGCGGCTGAAGATAGGTGCATCTGGAAGGACGCGTGGCAGTTTGGCGCGAATCCGAGGCGTGGATATTTTCCAAAGTGCCTGCCCCCGTTCAAACGTCACGACAGAGACGCGCTTGGCATTTAATCCTTTGAATAATTCTTCGGCAGTCAAATTCAAAATTTGGTCTGTATCCAAAGAACGGGTTAAAGCAGATGTAAAACGATTGAGCGTAGTTAAGCGTTGTGAACGTTGGTCAAGTTCGGTGGCGCGGCTGACGCTATCTTCGTATAAACGTGCATTATCTAACGACACAGCCGATTGACTTGCAAACGTCAAACCGACTTGCACTTGTTCGCGTGTGAAATAATTGGCTTGCCATTTTTCTACTGCTAACACGCCGACCATTTCACCTTTTGAAACCAATGGAATACCAAGCCAAGATAAGCGAGGTGTTTCAACCGGTGGGAAGCGTGGGTCTTCACGTACATCTTTGACCAAAATGGGTTGACCACTTTGCGCCATTTCTTTGAACAAAGCACTATCTGCCACAGCAACAGATAAACCAAGTCTTTGCTCAATATCTGAAAAGCCACGTGTAGATGCAACATTTAAGCGTTCTTTTTCGCGCAACCAAAGTGTAGCAGTATCATACGGAAGAATCGGGCGAAGTTGGTCAAGCAGAGAATTAATTAATTGGTCACTGCTCAAACTGGATGTTAATGCGGCAGAAGCATCATTGAGTGCTTGTAATTGTCCGGCGCGTTCTTGGGTATCGCGCACGAGACGCAAGTTATCCATTGATAAAGCCACTTGTTGTGCTAATGAAATTACTAGGGCTTCATCTTCAGTACGGAATGCGCCAGTAGCATTGAAATTATCTAAAACCAACAAACCAATGTTTTGTTCATTGGCAACAATCGGAACAAGTAATGATGAAACGGGTAAACGTCCACCGGTGGCTTGGCGATAATGTGAAAGATTTTCAGCAGATAAGTTGTAATCACGTGCAAAATTAATTTCATCCACACGGCGAGCGCGTTTGTTCATAAAAGTATTACCGGGTAGGGCTTCACCCAAACGGTAATTTATTTTCAACATGCTTTCATTATCAGCATAGCCTGAAACTGCACGTGGCGTGAGCATTTCATTTTTCTGATTCCAAACCAAGACCGCACCAGCGTGTGCAGTTTGGATGACTCTTCTAGCACTATCTAGCAATGATTTGACAATCGCATCTGCTTCCATGCCTGATAATTGGCGGCTGAAATCAAGCAGTAGATTCACTTCATCTAATCTGCGGCGGGTTTGGTCGAGCAGTTTAATATTTTGTAGAATTAAAGAAGTTTGTTGCGAGATTTGTGAATATACCTGACGGTCTTCATCTGTGAAGGACTGCATTGGTTCAGGGCTGGTTGCTAACATTGCCGCCACAGGCTTATTCTCAACTAGAATGGGCAAACAAATTACACCTTTGGCGCGAAGCGAAGTGAGTAACGTTGAGTCACGCCACTCATCATCTTCATCAAGGTTCGGGATTAATACTGAATGTCCGCTTTGTAATACTGCCCGCAATGGGTTACGTTGACCAAACAATGCATCTACATTCGTTGAGCGGGGCAGGCTTCCTAAAATGTGCATCAAGCGTGGACCATCAGCATGATTTTCTGCTACCAACGCAACAGACATACCTAATTGCGTTAACGTTTCGCGCCCCAAAGCAGAAAGCGCAGAGTTTGCATCCAGTTGGCGGCTAACTGATTCTGTAATGGCTAAACCAGCCCGCACACGTTGCGCACGGCGGTCTAAATTATGTAATGAAATTGTTTGCTCTAAATCTTTACGGAGCAAAATGGGCAAATCGTTTTTAGCAATATCTAACAATTTTTGTTGACGGCTCAATGCAGATGAAAGTGATTCCATCTTCGTGCGTAAATCATTTTGACGTAAAACATTGCTAATAAGTAATGCCGCTTGTGAGGCAAACACTTCTACTGATTCAATGGTGGCAATATCGGGTCTTAATCCATTAGAAGGGTCATCCAAACTAATCAAGCCGACCATTTGCCCATCAGCATTCTCTAATGGAATTAAGAAGAAATCTTCAGAATTCCATGAGTTCGGAGTTTTGGTCTGTTGAGCATTGACATCTAATGTCACCTTATGCAAATCTGGTGGCATGACCGGTGTTTGGTCTGCGGGGATGAAGTATGAACGGCTAATCTTAAACTCAGGGCGCATCAATTGTTGCACACTGGCTAATGGTTGTTTGCGTGAAAGCAATTCATTCAACGTTTCTTGCGGAAGCCCAACCCCGGTCACACGGCGCAGTTGATTCGCATCTACTTCTAAAATGCTAACCAACACCACACGGAATGGAGTTGCATCTCGAATACCACGCGCGATAATTTGTAAAGCTTGGTCTAAAGGTTGGTCGTGCCCCAAACTATAGCTAACATCTGTTAAGCGAACTAACGTCTCAGACCTACGCCCAATTAATTCACTGCGCTGTCTCTCGGCTTGATAGCGTTGTGCATTACTTACTGCAATACCAGCTTGTACTGCCAACATTTGCATCAACTCGGCGGTATCGGCAGAGAAAAATTTTGTACGATTAGAATACACATTCATCAAACCCAATACTTGCGAATGATGTGCAATCGGCAAAATAATTCCAGAACGTGCACTTTCATACGGAGGATAAATGCCATCTTGAATAAAATCTGAAACAATGAAAGGCGCATTATCTTTGATAGCAGTTCGTTCGGCAGAACTCAAACCAGGATGATGCTCATGCCCCACCGAAAGTTGAATACGCGGATTCGATAAATCAGTATTGGGTTCAAACAAAATCACAGTAGCAGAATCGGCTTGAGCCAAACGCACCACTTCTGTATGAATCACTTGAAGCAGATGTTTCAAATCTAATGAGATGCCGAATTCTTTGCTGACTCTTGCAATGGCAGAAAGATGCTCAACCCGCTTCCGTAACTTGTCGTCAGTCTGCTTCAACAACTCAGCAGATTCTATCGCCGAAGCAATTTGACCTGCCGCCGTACTGGCGATTTGCAAATCAAATGGGTTGAAGTGATTCACTTTACTGCTTCCGAGCATTAATTCGCCCACACTTCTTTCACGTACAACCAATGGCGCCACAATGGCTGATTCCATGCCTAAAGCGTTCGACAAATTACGATATGCCGGTAACACTCTTCTATCTGTGCTAAGCCTGCCAGATAAGAAAGATTTTTTACTGCCTGAAACACTGTAACGATAATTGGGGTCATCTACAAAAATTTGCATGAAGGTATTGCTAATTTCTTCCGAAACGCCATAAGTAGATTCGCGGTTGAGGCTTAATACACCGCGTGTTTCATCTAATAAAAAGATGGCACCCATGTCGGCTTGGAAGAGACGAGCAATTTCTTGCATAGAGTATTTGAGAATTTCTTCTAAGGTAGCAGAAGAAGCAGAAAGGCTAGCAATACGACGCAAAGCATCGGCACGTAAGGCACGTGCGCGGGCTTGTTGTACTAATAGAACATTTTCAATAATCGCGGCGGCTTGGCTGGCGACGATGTTCATTAAACGAATTTCTTCTTGATTGAAAATCGCAGCGCCGCGGGTGTGATGTCCAATTTGCAGGTAGCCGAGCATGTGTCCTGAAGAAAGAAGCGGGATGAGGGCATTGTCACGTAAGCTGGCGGCGGTTGCTACATCTGCTAGACCTAAATCCCGCCATGATTCATCTGTCATAGCGTTTTTTGTGATGATGGGTTCGCGACTGTTGATGATTTTTTCGGCAGGGCTTTCAGGCAAGATGCTGGTGCGATAAATTTCAACGACTTGGGTAGGCAAACCGTGAAATGGATTTTTGCCTTCGAGTGTGCGTTTGTCATCATCATATAAAAGGAAGCCGACGATTTCGGTTTGGAATAATGGCAAAATGCTTTCTACCAAACGCGTGAACATATCTTGCATATCACGCACTGAGCCGATAGATTGATTAAGATTCGCAAGCCCAATTAATTCGGCGCGACGACGTTGTTCATCTTCATATAATTTTGCATTGCGGATGGCAACTGCGGCTTGACCAGAAATAAGCACGAGCAAATCTAAATCGTGTTGACCGAATGCGCCTGTGCTGAGTTGCCCGGCTTCTAGTGTGCCGACTAATTCTCCGCCTGCCATTAACGGAATGCCTAAATAAGATTGCACGGAAATTAATTC
>DQGV01000292.1 GCA_003524705.1 Anaerolineae bacterium
CCCTGAGCGATAGCGAAGGGTCTCTAACACAGTGAAAGAGATTCTTCGCTTCGCTCACGTGTGCCTGCGCACAGTGCAGGCAGAATGACATGTGGTTATTGATGTAAAACTTTATAAAACCTTTTTGCGAACAAAACTGTCACAAGTAATTGATAAATGACGGCAATCGCTACATACAACCAAACATTCGTCTCGCCAGCGGAAAGCATCCAATACACTTTGAGGGGCCAGTAGGTAGGCAAAAGCCCGAAGAGCAATTCCCAGTTTGAAGTCATGAAATAGGCGAAGATGGGGGCAAGTAAAAAGACTCCCATTAATTTCATCAAAGCAAAGCCTTGGATTTTGTTTTCAGCAAACGAAGCAAGGAAGAGCGCCAACATTGGTGACATTGGCGCGGCGGCAATCGCCGAAATCAAAATCACTTTTAAATTGAATGGTGTTAAATTTGCTAACGGAAAAATGATTAACAACATCACAACGGTTAGGATGATTGGAATAGAAACGCGATAGATAAGATAACTTGCGAGTGGTAACGGAGTCACTTGTAGTGCTGTTAATGTGCGGTCATCTTTTTCATCTAACAAAAGAAAACCAATTAATGCACCAAACACCATTGGGCAGGTGGCAATGAAAAAATACGAAAGCAATACAGTGTAATAAGGTGTTAGGTCAAAGTTATATTCTTCAAGCAAACGAACCTGGATAAATGGAACACCAAAACGAATTATTATCGCCATAAAGATTGGAATATAAATCATCCATGCCACTAAATCATCGCGACTGATGTTGCGAATATCTATTGGACCTAATGAACGAAGAACTTTGGTAATGTTCATTTTTTTCTTACTCCTTCTTTTACAACTACAAACTTATGAAACGCTCGCAGACTGAAATATAGTGCAATGCCTGTCCACAAAATTGAGTATGAGATGCCGTACACAATTTGCCACGTTGGAACTGAAGCGAACGATGATTGAATCAAAATCAAAATCGCTTGCAATGGATGTAAGAACATAATCGGATTACGCCAAATATCAAAGTAATACAACAATGGCAAAGAGAAACCTAACGTCCACACCACAGATGGCAAAATAAATTCGCTGATGGAGTCGTAGCGAGCCACGACGAAAAATCCATATAACGCCAGCATAGCAATGTAAAAGACGATGCTGGTTACTAACAAAAACCAATTAAAGTTTACGCCTTGCACAAGCACGATAATCAAAAGCGTTTCAAATAACGAAAGCAAACCAAGCGTGAGGACTTTTGATGTGAGAATCTCCCACGGACGTAATGGCGTAATCACTTGTGCTTCTAATGTACCTTCACCTTTTTCAAGTAACACAATGCCTGCCATAAAATAAAAAGCATTGATAGTTAAGTTACCCGTGATAATGGCGGGCCACCAATATGACCAATCTACGCTTGGAAATTGGCGAAGCAAAATAATGAAGAACACTGCCACAAAAGCAGAAACGAAATAAAATCCGTTGCGATATTGCAAACTCACATCCCAACGAGCGGTTGAGAGCAAACGATTCATTCCAATCTCCTTCCTGTCACTTGAATAAAAATATTTTCAAGCGTGGCTTCTTGCGTGTGCAACGTGCGCACGTTACCTGTGCGTATAATTTTCAAAAACTCAGCATTATCTGCTAAACCTTCTAATGCAAAGTTTTGATATTCATTTTTTCCATTCACACCAAATTCAACGCGCACTTCTGGTTTGCCATAACGTAATTTCAATTCACTCGGTGAATCAATCAAACTAATTTGTCCATTAAAAATAAAAGCAACACGGTCACAAAGTTCATCGGCAATCGTCATATCATGCGTGGTCAAAAACACAGTTTTGCCTGCATCTTTTTGCGCTTTGATTAAATCTTTAATCTTACGTGCATTGACAGGATCTAAACCCGCAGTGGGCTCATCCATAAACAATAAACGCGGATTATTCACCAAAGAACGCGCCACACTTAAACGATTCTTCATGCCTTTCGAATATTGTGAAACCAACATCTCGCCATCATCTTTCAAACCGACCATTTCTAACAATGTTTCAGGTTTCATCACATCACCTTGATATAACGAACCAAAGTAACGTAAATTTTCAACACCAGTTAATTTTGAATAATGATTCGGCATTTCAAAACTCACACCCACTTGCTCGTAATAGTCATAACCCCACTCTCGCAAGTCACGCTCAAAAACTTTTACAGAACCTTGAAAACCCTGCAACAAACGAAACAAAATTTTCTGCGTGGTAGATTTTCCCGCACCGCTTGGTCCGAGGAATCCAAAAATTTCACCGGGTTGCACAGCAAAGTTCAAATCCTTAATCGCAGGCTGGTCTGTGCCTGCATACGTAAACGTGAGGTTTTCAACATGAATCATTTTTTGTCCTTTTCTCTGCAAAATGTGACTAGGTAGTCACATGACCAGAAGGTCACATTATAGGACGATTCTCCCCCATGTCAAGGAGATTCGTACCCGCCTCTTTTCTGACTTTATGCCTGCTTCTGTTTCCTGAAATATTTGCTTAACCCAAACAAAACACAAAACGAGTATGATAAACTTTCGATGAAATTTTTACGGAGGCAGAGAATGAGCAAGCGTGAAACCTATTCCATTGACATTGCAGGTATAAAACGAGAACTCCCCCTTTTTGAAATCAAACCCGGTTTGCGAATCGCCATCTTAAATATTTTGGGCGATACGGAATTAGTCCAAGCCAGTGCAAAAGCATTAGCAAAAAAATTAAAAGATGTTGATTTTGATGTTTTAGTAACAGCCGAAGCAAAATCTATTCCATTGGCGTATGCGCTTTCAGTTGAAACAAAAAAACCTTATATCATTTTTCGTAAATCATACAAAGCCTACATGGGCGATGCCATCAAAGCCGAAACACTTTCCATCACAACCGGTCAGCCGCAAACTTTAATTCTCGATGAAAAAGATAAAGATTTAATTCAAGGCAAAAAAGTCTTAATCGTGGATGATGTCATCAGTACAGGTTCCACGTTGCAAGGCATGCGCATGATTTTGGATAAAGCCAAAGCCACAGTCGCCGCTGAAGCCGCCATTCTCACCGAAGGTGATCGTGCTCAATGGGAAAAAATTTATTCGCTTGGTCATTTGCCTTTGTTTACTGATTAATGACTCTTGCACTTGGAATTGACCCCGGCACTGCCACAACTGGATACGGATTCGTGCGCCTCATGCCAGACGGAGAATTGTCCGCTGTTGCTTTTGGCATTATCTCCACCTCAAAAGATGATTCAGCATCCGCTCGCCTCGAAATCATATTTGATGAACTCAATAAGTTAATCAAAAAATATAAACCTGAAACTGCCGCGGTCGAAAAATTATTCTTTGCAAGAAATGTAACAACAGGTATAGCAGTCGGTCAGGCACGCGGAGTCGTTTTACTTTCTTTACAAAAAGCGGATATAGAAACATTTGAATACACTCCTCTTGAAGTAAAGCAAGCTGTAGTTGGTTATGGCGGAGCAGATAAAAAACAAGTGCAAGAAATGGTTCGTGCTTTATTACAACTCGATAAAATCCCCAAACCTGATGATGCCGCTGATGCCCTTGCGATTGCAATTACACATTTGAATACAAAACGATATTAATTGTTGGGACACGGCGACGCCGTGTCCTTACTGTTTGGTAAAATAAAAACATGATTGCTACCCTTCATGGACAAATTTCTCATATCGAAGACAATGCCCTTATCATCGAAGTAGGCGGTGTGGGATTAAGAGTCTTCGTGCCTGCGCCACTGCGAACAAGGTCTAAGGCTGGGGAAATGTTATTTTTGTTCACCCATTTACAAGTCAGGGAAGATGCGTTGACGTTGTACGGATTTGAGTCACAGGCTGATAAAGATTTATTCCACACATTACTCGGCGTGGATGGAGTCGGACCGAAAGTTGCTTTATCGGTTTTATCATCCATGACATTAGATGCGATTCAACGCGCGATATTTGCAGACGAAGGCGATTTATTAAGCAAAGTGCCGGGCGTGGGAAAAAAGAC
>DQGV01000281.1 GCA_003524705.1 Anaerolineae bacterium
TGGTTACTTCCCAACCAGTGATGCTCAATTACAAGAAAATCTTGATGCTTGGTCATCTGCTGTGGGTCAATAGTTTGAAACTATAGTTTGAAATAAACAACCTTCCCTTCTTACAAAGAAGGGAAGGTGATTTGTTGTAAAATGAAGAAGAAAGAAATTGATTTTGGCGAAGGAGTATTCATGGCTGAATTGACAGACAAGAAAACATCTGCAATAAGTTTACGTCGTAAGCCACGCTGGGGTGAAAGTATTATTCAAGGGCTATTATTCTTAAGTGGCTTTTTATCTATCTTTATCACGATTGGGATTGTTTATGAACTTGGAAAAGAAGCATTGCTCTTTTTTCAAATGCCAGAAGTTGATTTATTAGCTACTATCACAAGTACTGAATGGAAACCTCACGTTAATAAATTCGGTATCTGGCCCCTGCTTACTTCTACTTTATTGACAAGCACAATTGCCATGTCTATTGCTATTCCATTAGGAATGAGTGTAGCAATTTACTTAAGTGAATATGCCAGCCCAAAAGTTCGCAATACTCTAAAACCAGTTCTTGAAGTGTTAGCCGGCATTCCTACCATTGTGTATGGATATTTTGCATTAACGTTTATGACTCCCCTTTTGCGACAAATCTTCGGCAATGATACAGTGCAGATTTACAACACCGCCTCAGCCGGACTGGTGATGGGGATTCTGATTCTTCCACTAATTACTTCCATGACAGAGGATTCACTAAGTGCTGTACCCCGTTCACTTCGTGAAGCGGCGTATGGTATGGGTGCCACCAAATTAGAAGTGGCTGTACAAATTGTTGTGCCCGCCGCACTTTCTGGAATCGCCGCCGCCATTATCGTTGGCATTTCTCGTGCAATCGGCGAAACGATGATTGTAGCCGTTGCCGCGGGTGCTGGACCTAATTTCACATTGAATCCATTTATTGGTGCAGAAACAATTACCGGACACATTGTGCGCATTTCAGGTGGTGATTTAAGTTATGACTCGATAGATTACAACAGCATTTTTGCACTTGGCTTATTTTTATTCCTTGTTACCTTAACACTTAACATTATTAGTCAAGCCATTGTGCGTCGTTTCCGTGAGGTGTATGAATGAAAGAAAAAGAAGTCATTCAGGGATTTTCAAACAATCTCAACGCCCGCAACCGTAAAGGTGTGATTTGGCATATTATTTTTCAAGCCTCTACCTTAGTTGGAATTGTTGCCTTAATTGCTTTAATGCTCAATATTGTTAACAGCGCCTTTGGCTATGTTGCTTATGAAGCCAGAGTAGACCCTGATACATTCACAGTAGATGGTGTTCCACTTGAAGAACAAAACAAAGAACAATTATTAACCTTGCTTCAATCCGAACTTTCTAGGGGTGCTTACAATAAATTAAATAATGAAGAACCCTTTGAAGAACGCTCGCGTGAAAATGTTTTTCAATTAATTGTTGAAAGAATCATCAGACCAAAAGTTGTAGCCGTTTGGGATTTATGGCCCTCACTTACGCAAGTAGATGAAATCCGCGCTACTGTCGCTCAAGATTTCCCAACCGCCGAATTAGATTTTGTTTCATGGTTGACGTATGATTTTGTCACTCGCCCACAAACTAGTGAAGCATTAACAGCCGGTGTAAGAACTGCCATCCTCGGCTCATTATGGACGATTTTCTTCACAATTTTGCTGGCGTTTCCAGTTGGCGTAGGAGCCGCAATTTATTTGGAAGAATATGCTTCAGATAATTGGTTTAACCGAATCATTCAAACCAATATCAATAATCTTGCTGGTGTACCTTCTATTGTGTATGGAATTTTAGGGTTGGCAATTTTTGTGCGCACACTAGAACCGCTTACGAGTGGGGAAATTTTCGGGTTGGTTGACCCAACTACGGCGAACGGAAGAACCGTTTTATCCGCTGGGTTAACGCTTGGTTTGTTAGTGCTTCCTATTATCATCATCAATGCCCAAGAAGCGATTCGGGCTGTACCGCGTTCACTGCGCAATGCAAGTTTTGGAGTGGGTGCAACGAAATGGCAAACTGTATGGTCACATGTTTTACCAAATGCCATGCCCGGAATCTTAACTGGCACAATTCTTGCTGTTTCACGTGCCATTGGTGAAACCGCTCCTTTGGTTGTGGTGGGTGCATCTACTGCCATTAGTTTTGACCCTGAATCACCGTTTTCAAAATTTACAACATTACCAATTCAAATTTATCAATGGACTGCTCGCCCGCAAGCTGAATTTCAGAGTTTAGCCGCCGCATCAATTTTAGTGTTACTCGTATTATTACTCAGCCTGAATGCCTCTGCCGTTTTATTACGCAATCGCTTCAGCAGGAGATTCTAAGCATGACCACAAACAACAATCCTGAACCTACCTATGTGATTGAAACGCAAGACCTTGAAATTTACTACGGCACTTTCAAAGCAGTGACTGATGTAAATATGAAAGTTGAACAAAATAAAATTACAGCCATTATTGGTCCTTCCGGTTGTGGAAAATCCACTTTATTGCGTGCCTTTAATCGCATGAATGAACTATATGCTGGCACATCCATTAAAGGCAAAATTACATTCAACGGACAAGATATCTACGCCAAAGAAGTTGACCCTGTAGAAGTGCGTTATCGAATTGGGATGGTGTTTCAAAAACCAAATCCATTTCCTAAAAGTATTTATGAAAACATTGCATGGACGGCTCGCATCCATGGTTACAAAGGCAACATGGATGAACTGGTCGAAAACTCATTACAACAAGCCGCATTATGGGATGAAGTGAAAGATAAATTGCATCAATCAGGTTTATCACTTTCGGGTGGTCAGCAACAACGC
>DQGV01000257.1 GCA_003524705.1 Anaerolineae bacterium
TGTTTGCGTGTGTGATTTTGCATGAATATGGTCACGCATTGACGGCTCGAAAGTTTGGTGTGAAGACGCGCGATATTACGATTTATCCGATTGGTGGCGTGGCGCGTTTGGAAAGAATGCCCGAAAAACCAATTGAAGAATTATGGGTAGCCTTGATGGGACCTGCCGTAAATGTTGTGATTGCGGTTGTCTTGTTTGTATATTTATTGTTGACTTCAAGTTTCACGCCATTGAATCAATTAACTGTCACTTCTGGAAATTTTCTTGAAAGATTATTGGTTGTAAATATTTCTTTGGTGTTGTTTAACTTGTTGCCCGCTTTCCCAATGGATGGTGGACGTGTGTTACGTGCTTTATTAGCCATGCGCATGGATTATGTGCGTGCGACTCAAATTGCGGCGACGATTGGTCAGGGCATGGCGTTGTTATTTGGTCTGATAGGTTTATTCGGTAACGCAGGCTTGTTATTTATTGCGTTCTTCATTTGGATTGGTGCTTCGCAAGAAGCAAACATGACTCAAATGAAAAATGCCATCAGTGGAATTCCTGTCGGGCGAGCCATGCTCACCGATTACAAAACATTGTCACCGCGAGAACCGCTCGAAAAAATGTCTCAATTATTATTAGCAGGTTCACAACATGATTTTCCCGTAATAGATGAAGAACGTATTGTTGGCATTGTGACGCGCGATGATTTTCTCAAAGCACTTTCGCAACATGGAGATAAAATCGCCATTTCGGCGGTGATGAAAAAAGATTTACCTGAAATTGATTCGTATGAAATGGTAGAAAACGCATTGGAACGGATTCAAGAATCTGGAATCCCTGCCTTGCCTGTCACACATGCTGGTCAATTGGTTGGCATTATCACGGCTGAAAATATTACCGAGTATTTGATGATTCGCTCAGCGATTCGGAATGCGAGAAGTTCCTTCCTAGCCTAAGATACACATCGGATGCGTTTAGAAAGCAAAATTAAGAAAATTCTTAACCACAAAAAACTTTTCTTTTGTAAAATGCTCGTTACTCCGATGGGGAGTAGCCGCCCAAATTAATGGGTTGCACAGTCGTCAATACGGACCACGTCCCGGCTGTTCTAACAAAGGCAAGACCATCGTCCAAAATTTTGGCGATGGTCTTTTGTATTAAAAGCCATTGACTATTGCTGTGAGGTGAAATGGAATGTTTGAACGTTTAGAAACTGCAATCTTATCTTCTTTGCAAGTCATCTTCAACGAATTTAGCTGGGCAGGCGTATTTGCCTTAATGATTTTTGAAAACGCCACTGGCATTTCACCAAGCGAAGTGGTGCTTGCCTTTGCAGGTTGGATGTTAATTGAAAGACATGGCATTGCCCCCAGTTTTATTTTTTTAGCAGGCGTATATGCTGGCTTTGGAAGTGCACTTGGTGCTTCTATCACCTATTGGGTTGCCCGCCTTGGCGGTAGACCCGTGATTGAGAAATTTGTCAAACTTTTTCATATAGACCCTGCTATGATTGAAAAATCTGAACAACAGATGCAGAAATGGGGCATTCGCCTCATTCTATTTGGACGCATGATTCCTGCCGTGCGGACATTTATCAACATCCCAGCAGGTATGTCAAAAGTTCCATTTTTCAAATTTTTCATCGCCACTTTTATTGGTGCCTACGGATGGTGTACGATATTAATCGGAGCAGGTTACATCCTTGGGAATGAATGGCAATTGATTAGTGAATATATCAAAACACATGTACCATTGGTTTTATCAACATTAGTTCTTGGAGCAAGTGCTTACTTAATCTATTACTTTCGTGCTTACCAACCCATCCTTAAATGGATACGAACTCAAATCAATAAAAATAAAAAAATGGAAAAGCAATCATGAACTGGTATTTAAAAACAATCGAAACAGCATTCGATGAATTAAATTCAAATCAAAACAACGGACTCAGCGAAGCCGAAGCCGCAGAACGAATCAAAAAATATGGCGCCAATGAATTAATTGAACGCGGCGGTAGAACTCCCCTACAAATTTTATGGGAGCAATTAACCGCTACGATGGTTTTAATTCTCATCTTTGCGGCAGTGGTAGCAGGCTTACTTGGTGATACAAAAAATACAATCGCTATTCTTTCGATTGTGGCATTGTATGCTTTGCTGGGCTTTATTCAAGAATATCGTGCTGAGCAAGCCATTGCCTCATTAAAAAAATTAGCCGTGCCACATGTGCGCCTGATTCGAGATGGTCAACTAAAAGATGCAACCGCCAATCAACTCGTGCCAGGGGATGTAATTCAACTTGAAACAGGCAACGTCATCCCTGCCGATTTGAGATTAATCGAAGCAGTCAATTTACGAATTCAAGAAGCCGCACTCACGGGCGAATCTGAACCGATAGAAAAACAAACCGCCACCTTAACGAGCGAAGAACTTCCACTAGGCGATAGAAGAAACATGGCATATATGGGAACCATCATCACACAAGGTCGCGGACTTGCACTCGTTGTTGCCACAGGTATGCAAACCGAACTTGGCAAAATTGCCGATTTGATTCAACAAGTAAAACAAGAACAAACGCCATTACAACGTCGCCTCGATGCGCTTGGAAAAAACTTAGCATTGATTGGTATATTCATTGCAGGTTTAATTTTTATTTTAGGTCTCATGCGTGGTGATGAACTTCGTCACATGCTGTTAACCGCCGTGAGTGTTGCCGTTGCCATTGTGCCAGAAGGTTTACCAGCCGTAGTCACCATTACATTAGCACTCGGCGCACAACGCATGCTGGCGCGCAATGCACTCATTCGTAAACTTCCTGCCGTTGAAACACTTGGCTCTGTCACTGTCATATGTTCAGATAAAACTGGCACACTCACTGAAAATAGAATGACAGTGGTTGTATTAGATGTAGCAGACCACGCCCTTGATTTAACAAACGAAGTGACAAAAAGTGGTTCGCTTCGCGCCACGCGGACAGTTGGTGCACCTATTCAATCTTCTCTTTCGCTTGCGGCAATTGGCGGCGCATTATGTAACGATGCAAAATTAATTGATACAGGTGACGATTCATTCAATACCATTGGCGACCCAACTGAAGGTGCCTTAGTAGTTGCCGCCGCCCGCATGGGATATTGGAAATCATCTTTAGATTCATCATTTCAGCGCACTGCCGAATTGCCATTTGATTCTGAACGAAAAAGAATGACGACTGTTCATCATCTTGGTCAATACGACCCCGATATATTGTCAGGTGTAGATATTTCAGATAAAAAATATATTGCCTTCACCAAAGGCGGCATTGATGGTTTGTTAGACATCACATCACATGTGTGGGTGGAAGGAAAGGCTGAGGTTTTAGATGCAGGCTGGAGGTCAAGAATTGAAGCGGCGAATGAGAATCTTGCCAAAAAAGGAATGCGAGTCTTAGGAGTCGGATTCCGTTTATTGAATCAAATCCCTGAAATTATCCAAACTGATTTGGAACAAAATATCACATTGGTTGGTTTGTTCGGCATGATTGACCCACCGCGTAAAGAAGTGAAAGATGCTGTGGCGATGTGCCGCGCCGCAGGGATTCGACCTGTCATGATTACAGGTGACCATCCATTAACTGCCATTGAAATTGCGCGTCAACTTGGCATTACAGAAAATGGTCGCGCGTTACGTGGAAGTGAAATTGAAAATTTAACTTTTGATGAATTAAAAAATGTTGTTGATGAAGTGAGTGTGTTTGCTCGTGTTGCGCCTGAACACAAATTAAAAATTGTGCAGGCTTTGCAAGAAAAAGGTCACATTGTTTCAATGACGGGTGATGGTGTGAATGATGCGCCTGCTTTACGCAAAGCGGATATTGGCGTGGCGATGGGAATCACTGGTACCGATGTTTCTAAAGAAGCATCCGATTTGGTTTTGCTCGATGATAATTTTGCAACCATTGTTGCCGCCGTAAAAGAAGGTAGAACCATTTACGATAACATTCGTAAGTTTGTGCGCTTTAGCGTGGCTGGCAATATTGGTAAAGTGTTGGTTATGTTACTCTCTCCATTTTTAGGGAAGCCTTTGGCGTTATTACCATTGCAATTGCTTTGGTTAAATTTATTAACCGATGGCTTGCTTGGTTTAGGTATGGGCGTTGAAAATGCAGAACGCGATACGATGAAACGAAAACCATACTCACCTACTGAGGGAGTCTTCTCGCGTGGTGCAGGCAAACAAACCATTTGGGTTGGCATCATGATTGGTGCATTGGCGTTAGGCTTAGGGGCGTGGTATTTCTTCACAGGTCGCCCCGAATGGCAAACCATGATTTTTACATCACTGGCTTTCATGCAAGTCTTTCAAGCACTCGCTTCTCGTTCGGATAAAGAATCATTATTCAAAATGGGCTTGATGACAAACCCGCTTCTGGCTGGAATGGCAGGCTTGGTGACTGTTTTACAACTGGCTGTTATCTACATCCCAGCCTTAGCCAATTTCTTTGAAGTCGTTCCATTAAGTTTATCTGATTTAGCCATTGCAATTTCTATGGGCTTGGTTGTGTTTGTGGTGTTGGAGGTGGGGGGGGGGGGGGGGGGGGAAAAAAAAAAAAAAAAAAAAAAAAAAATATTATTATATTATAAAAAAAAAAAAAAATTTATATTTAAAAAATAAAAAAAAAATATAAAAAAAAAAAAAAAAAATAAAAAACAAGATAA
>DQGV01000119.1 GCA_003524705.1 Anaerolineae bacterium
AGACTCATTTGAATTTGAATTTGTCGCTTTTGCTTATGAACAGCCTTCGCAAAATCAATATTCATACATGTTAGAAGGATTTGATGAAGATTGGATTAACACCGTAAATCAACGCAACGGACGTTACACCAACTTACCCGGTGGAACTTACACATTGCATTTACGCGGAACAAATAGCGATGGCGTGTGGAGTGAGAAAATTCAGTCCATTCAAATTGTGGTCGTGCCGCCTTATTGGGAAACATGGTGGTTCCGCAGTTTGTTGGTTATCTTTTTTGCTGTTGGCATTGTCGGCGCGTTACGTTGGCGTGTGAAAAGTATTGAAAATAAAAATCAAGAGCTTGAAAGATTGGTACGAAAACGCACCGCAGATTTAGAAAAACGTACAGTAGAAATAGAAGCGTTATATCAAGCAGATGAGAAAATTTTACGAAGCGTTACTTTGAATCAGATTTTCCAAGCACTGGTTGATGTATCAGTATCCTTATTAAATGCAGATAGAAGTATCGTGTTTGCATGGAATGAATCCCAAAGAAAAATTATGCCACGCGTGAGTCGTGGTTTTATGCCAGAAACTTTATCCGCTTTCAAATTTGACCGCGATGAAGGCATGATTGGTATTGCCATGAAAACCAGCGCCGCGTTTATTGTTTCAGACTTAAAGTCCAACACTTTGCGCGCCGATATTCAAGCCGCACTTCAAAAAGAAAACATCGAATCTTTTGCCCACTTCCCCATTGTTGTGGATGGAAAAGTGGTTGCAATTTTCAACGTCGCCTACACGCGAGCCAATGCACTCACCAGAGATTCAATTCGTTTATTTACTGCACTTGTGAATCGGGCTTCATTATCCATTGCGAATATGGATTTATTTGAACAAACCAAAGATTTAGCCGTGATGGAAGAGCGCAACCGCCTCGCACGTGACTTACACGATAGTGCCAAACAAAAAGCATTTGCCGCCCTTGCACAGTTAGGCACAGTCAATGGCATGGTAAAAGCAACTGCTCCACAAGAATTCACACCGCACATTGGCGAAGCAGAAACTTTGATTTATGAAGTGATTCAAGAATTAAACTTTTTGATTCAAGAAATTTACCCAATTGCTTTGCAAGAAAAAGGATTAGAAACCACGCTTCGAGAATATGTCTTCGAATGGGAAAATCGAAACGATGCGGTTGCCAATTTGAAGATTCAGAATGGGCGTGAGCTCCCGCTTGACACCGAGCAAGCAGTTTACCGCGTCATTCAAGAGGCGTTGGCAAATATTTCACGTCATAGCAAAGCAAAACGGGCGGATGTCTCTTTGATTTATAATCCAGATATCCTTCAAGTCGTTATTGCAGATGATGGTTGCGGTTTTGATATGAATCAACGTGCCAAAGGAATGGGCTTCCGTTCGATGCGTGAAAGAATTAATAGTATTCGTGGCTCACTGCAAGTGCAAAGTGCACCTGGACAAGGAACACGTTTGATTATTCAAATCCCTGTTAAAGAAAATTTAGGAGATTGAAATTATGAAATACCATCGTACAAGTATACTGATTGTGGATGACCATGAAGTCGTGCGAAATGGCATTCGC
Source organism: Anaerolineae bacterium (assembly GCA_003524705.1). Next base: position 1,584 of record DQGV01000119.1, read on the forward strand.
TCTTACCTTGAGAAAATTTCGGACTTTCAAGTGGTAGGCGAAGGAGCTTCGGGTGAAGAAGCATTGAGCATGGTCGGTGAATTGATTCCTGATATTGTGTTGCTTGATTTAATTATGCCCGGCTTAGATGGCATTGAAACCACACGCCGCATTCGTCAAATTAGCCCGCGTACAAAAGTGGTCGTGTTAACTTCATACCATGAAGATGTGCATATTTTTCCAGCATTGAAAGCAGGCGCCATTTCATATATTTTGAAAGATATGAAAATGGAAAAACTGGTAGATGTTTTACATCGCGCCGTGCAAGGTGAGGTGACGTTACATCCACGTGTGGCTTCACGTGTGTTACAAAACATTCGCGGCGAAAATATGGATGACCAACCATTATTCACAGAATTAACTGACCGCGAAACTGATGTATTGAAGTTAATTGCGAGCGGTATGACCAATAGCCAAATTGCTGAAAAATTAGTGATTAGCGAAAATACTGTCAAAGGGCATGTTAGTAATATCTTGAGTAAATTACATCTAGCAGATAGAACGCAAGCGGCAGTCTATGCTTGGGAGCAAGGTATAGTAAGTAGACAAAATTAAACAAAAAAGACACTGCTTCAAGCAGTGTCTTTTTTGTTAAGAATTATTTTTATTGGTTGATTTCAGCCAATATTGCTTCAATTTCTTGTACAAAGACATCGTAAGGTTGAGCACCTTGCAAATTTTTTGTTTTTGTCTCACCATTAACAGTGTATGTCATAACAAACGATGGCGTGGCTTCGGCACCAGCATTAAGTGCATTGGCAACATTTTCTGCAATTAAATCTGCATATTTATTGGAGTCGTAACATTCGTTATACTCGTCCATATTCAAACCAACTTGCTCACCAAAAGCGGCTAAACGGCGGTCGCTTAATGCTTCAAGCCCTTGGTTGGTAAAAATAGTCGCTTGCATTTCCCAGAATTTGTTTTGGTCACCAGCACAATATGCTGCTTCGGCGGCTTCAGCAGATGCCGCTCCGAGATAATCAACGGCTTTGAAAACAAAATATACTGTGCCATTGGCAACGTAATTATCCAGTAGCAATTTTTCTGTATTTCTGAAGAAAGTGCCACAATGCGGGCATTGAAAGTCAGCATATTCTTCTATCTTAATGGGCGCATCGGGATTCCCGACGGCATTAAAATCTGGGCTAGGATAAGTGATTTCAGGCGGGGATAACACTTCTCCAAGAGGTCTCAGAGTGGGCCAAATAAATAGAAATGCCAAAAACAAAACACCAACAGAAATCAAACCAATAGACAACAGACGTGAACGCCTCTCTTTACGGCGAACCTGTTCTTTACGCTGTTGCCTTTTACTCACTTCTTTATCGCTCATACTCACTAACTCCTCTATAATTTTTATTGCGTGGCGCAAATTTTCTCACGCACAAATGATTTTGTCTAGCACAGGCTGAGAAGGTTCTTAACTGACGCCCTCGCGTAATCTAGCATCCATCCAAAGCGTCATGGTCTTGAATACCTCATCTTTTTCAGGTTCATTGTGTAATTCATGTAATCCATCATCCCATAAAACCAATGTGCATTTTTCTTTCAACGGCTCAGCAAATTCAATACTACTAGAGACGAATGCAATTGGGTCTTTCTTTCCGTGCAATAACAACAATGGAAGTGGAAAGTTCTTCGCGTTTTCTAAAGTCCATTTTGTAACACCAAGCATAACCTTCCCGAAACCAAATGATACTTTATCATGCACAAGTGGGTCGTTGTTATAAATTTGAACTACCTTTTCATCACGAGAGATACCATTAGCATCTAATCCACTAGCAATTGCAGTTGTTGGAGAAATTGAACCTAAAATTTTTGCTAACAAAACTTTCACTGTTTGATTTTCAAGCGCAGTATGCAAACCTGGGCTGGTTGCAATCACACCTTTGATGTTTGGTTCGCGAAGCAATGTGTAATGTAACACTAAAATCCCACCCAAACTATGACCATACAAAAACAAAGGCAAACCTGCATAACGAGCACGGGCTTGTTCAAACAATATATCAATATCGCCCATAAAATCTTCAATAGAGTTGATATGCCCACGTGCGCCAGCAGATTTTCCATGCCCGCGTGAGTCTGAAGTAAATAAAATGATACCTTCTTTATTGAAAGCCTCTGCCACATGTGCATAACGAGATGAATGTTCACCTAAGCCATGTACCAAACAAGCCACTGCTTTCGCTTGAACAACATCAGGTTCCCAAGCCTGAGCAAAAATATCTAAACCATCTTTTGATTTCCAGTTTGTTTCGATGTGTGCCATATTATCCTCCGATGGTGATTTTGAACTCACATTGCCTTGCACCCATTGCTTTACAAGCACGTTCTTCAATATCATGTTCTTCGCCTACAGCCCAAAATAAACATTCACGAATCAACCCAAAGGTAACAAAGCAAACAGGCGTATCATCCGTTTGTTTCAAGGTTGTAGGAGATGTTGAATCAACGAGAAGCAG
>DQGV01000419.1 GCA_003524705.1 Anaerolineae bacterium
CCCAAGCCAATGCCATTTGAGCAAGAGTCTGCTCGCGAGATTGAGCAAGTTCATTTAATTTTTTAACTTTATCTATTTTGTCATCCGTGATTTGGGCAGGTTTCAAAAATCCATGTGACTTGGATGCTCTTGAACCTTCGGGAATTCCATTGAGATATCTATTGGTCAATAAGCCTTGTGCAAGTGGAGAGAAAGAAATACATCCAATCCCTTCTTCTTTTAAAGTTTGCAATAAACCATCTTCTACCCAACGATTGAACATGTTGTAGACAGGTTGATGAATCAAACACGGCGTACCAAGTTGGCGCAAGATTCTTGAAGCGTCACGTGCTTTATCAGCAGGGTAATTTGAAATGCCAACATACAATGCTTTGCCACTTCGTACAGCATAATCTAATGCTTGCATAGTTTCTTCAAGTGGAGTATCAGGGTCAGGGCGGTGATGATAAAAAATATCTACATAATCCAAGCCCATGCGTTTCAAACTTTGGTCAAGACTAGAAATTAAATATTTTCTCGAACCCCATTCGCCATACGGACCTTCCCACATATAAAAACCTGCTTTGGATGAAATCACTAATTCATCACGATAGGGTTTTAAATTTTTTGCAAGAATTTGACCGAAGGTTTCTTCAGCCGAACCAGCAGGCGGACCGTAATTGTTTGCTAAATCAAAATGGGTGATGCCTAAATCAAATGCACGTAAAATCATTTCGCAGCTGTTGCTAAAAATATCTACACCGCCAAAGTTATGCCATAAGCCAAGTGAAACAGCGGGAAGTTTCAATCCGCTTTTACCTGAGCGACGATATTGCATGGTTTGATAACGAGAATTTGAAGGCAGATAACTCATAAGATTCCTTCTTGAATTAAACTTTCAGCCATTGAAAGTACTGACTCTTTTGGCGAACGTGGATTCCATTTTAAAATTTGTTTTGCTTTTTCATTTGAAATTTTGTAATCCCAATCTAATGAGTTGACAACTGCTCGAACTTTGGGGTCAAACAAAGCAACCAAACGAACTAAAAAACTTGGCAATTGTAAGGTTGGAATTTTATATCCACGTTTTGAAAATTCATCATGCAAAATTTTTGCAATTTCGTACGTCCACAATTCGCCTGCTGAAACTAGAAAACGATTTCCGCTTGCTTCTTTAATTTCCATTGCAGAGATGATTGCCGAAGCCACATCACGCACATCCACACATGCCATTTTGATTCGCGCTGTGCCAGGCACTTGACCTAACATATAAGTGCGAATCACTTCAGATGATGTGTTGTAATTTTTATTGGGTACAGGTCCAAACACCAATGGCGGGTTTATCGCCACCATTTCCATTTTATTTTTATTTTCGGCACCATTTATAAAATCCCACGCGGCGCGTTCTGCCAATGTTTTACTTTTTGAATACGCCCCAATTTTATTTTCAACTTTCGACCAATCATTTTCCGTAAAAGTTCTATTATCACCTGCATAACCTGCTGAAACCGCCGCATTCGATGAAACTTGTACAACACGTTTCACATTGGCATCGTGTGCAAATTTCAAAACACGCAATGTCCCTTCAACCGCAGGTTTGACTAACTCATCTTCATGTTTTGGTTCACCTAATGGAAATGGAGAGGCAAGATGAATCACATACTCGACATCTTTCAGCGCTTCTTTCCACCCTGCATCTTGATTCAATTCAGCAGACACTATCTCTAGTTGAACATTTTTCTGCACAAATTTTGAAACTGATTCTCGAACCTCAGCCTCTTTTTGCATTGACCGAACTGTTCCGCGAACTTTGTACCTTTTTTCCAAAAGTTGAGCAATCGTATGAATCGCAATAAATCCGCTGGCACCGGTGACGAGGATAGGCTTTGATGAAATTGTCATGTTATAAGACTCCTGAAAATATAATTACTACTATAACCCCAAACAGCCCACATGCAAAATTGACCAAGTCATTATTCAACCATTTCCATCCGCGGAGGTGAATGGTTTGTGTTCCGCAAGTGTGGATTGGATGTTTTTCTGTCTCTTTGTTTTCTTTTGGACAAAAATACATAGCTTGAACTGTGCCACCAAGAAGTGAGTCGAAGAGCGAAGCCATGAGTCCAGCCAAAGTAATGATGAGGAAAATTGACCAGTTTGAAGTCAAGAGAGAGGCGAGGAGTGCTATTAATGCTGAACCTGCTATAGAGGCGAGTGTGCCGGTCAACGAGATTCCGCCGGAGGTTCCATTTTCTACAATTTTATTTAAATTAGTAATCATGCGTGGAGGAGTTTTATTTAATACACCCAATTCTGTCCCCCATGTATCAGCATTGACGGCGGCGAGCGAAGCAGAAAAACATAACCAAATGATGGGATCGTTTGGATAGAAAAAATTTAACGCGGCGAAAAATGCGGGAATGCCACCATTGCCGAACACTTGACCTGCATCCCGTTGATGACCTTTTGAAAATTTTTCATCGAGATTTTGTTTTTTCTTTTTGAATGCGCGACTTAATGCTGATGATGTAACAAAAAATGTAAGCAAAAGAATTGCCCATTTCCAACCACCAATTCCAAAAATAATTATGCCGACAAAAAATGCGGCGACGGCTCCACTTTTGTTTAGGCTATGAGCTTTGTATGCAAGAAATGAAATGATGATGGCGAGAAGAAAACCGTAAAGAAGTTGCATTGAGTTGTTTTATAAAGTTCGGATTTGTAAAACTGCTAATAAAAATAATAAACTTGCGAGTGTGCCAGAACCCCAGACGATAAATGCTAAAATGCGTTCACGTTCCCAACGATAAAAATATAAACCTGCAATCCAACCAATGACACTGATTAATAAACTAACAACAGGCAAAATGATTAATTGCGAAGATGGTGAAGGTTCAGGTCTTTGACCTAAAATGACTTGCGATGTGCTTGGAATGATAAGACTTGCCCAAATAAACAAGCCAATGTTGAGCAGTAAAGTGACAATCCAAAGATAACGAACGAGATTATTTCCCCATGCTTGTGTAAACACAAAAGATGGATATACAGATTTTGCTTCAGTGTGCGCGAGACTTCCGAGTTCTGTAGCGCGTGCAAAAGTTTGCGTTAATGATGCGGGGTCATCGGGTGAGATGACGAAAATTCTTTTTGCGGTTGCAACTAGCAAAAGTTTTTTTCTATCTGCGGCGAGAAATTCCACTGTGCTTAAGTCTGGATGGCGACGTGTGCCTAACAGTCCGCCGGGAAGCGAAAGGGGAGGAAAAGTTAAAGGTGTTGTTAAATCATCGGCTGGGCGAATCCATTCAATATCATTGAGCGGAATATCTTCAACGCGTAAACCCCAATGAATGGCAAGGCTATCACGGTCAATAAAATAATCTGCTCGCCATAAAGAATACATGCGATAAGCAAATAACGGAATCGGTGCGAATGCAAAAATTGAAACGAGAAGCCAAATCAGAAAATTGGGTCCAACCTCTACACTGGATAGGTTGATAAACCCAATAGTAGTAATGACTATTAAGATAAAAAGAATAATGCCATGAAGAATTAAGCCTTGTCTTTTTGGTGGAGGGAAATGTCCAGATTTCATTTGTTAGGAGTATTAGGTGCGTATTCTAAATAAACATGCTTAATGAAAACTTTTTTCGGTGAAGTTTCTTTTAATACCAAATCAAATTCTTGCCCCTCTTTATTAATGCCATATAAAAATGGCGCATCTGGCAAGCGGACTCGTTCTTTGTATTCAACTCCGTTCACTTGATAACCAACAGTGATGTAATACGAACGTTTTTTTGAATATGAACCTGAACTGTTTTTAGAATTTGTAACAATATCTTCACGAAATAACATTTTGCCTTTGACAGTAACCCCATCTCGAAAAGTAGATTGAATAAGTCTGTAACGATAGATGGCGCATAGAATACCAATAATACTTAATGGGATTGTGAAAGAGGCGATGACTAACCGAAACATCGGTTCAACAATGCCAATGGCAATAAGAAAAAGAATCGGTCCGTACGATAATTGAAGCCAACTTTTGAACGCTAAATCATTCCAATATATTTGTTTGAAGGTAGGGACTTGATTTTGCATCTATTTTCCTTATAAAAAGTGCGGGATGTTTTTTATATTTTCCAACTCTAGCAATTCTAGGTTTTGCAAAGTTCTTTTCTTTAATTCTACCATTCCGTTTTGCAATGCTTTTTCACCAACTGTAATTCTAAGTGGGCATCCAATCAAATCTGCATCATTGAATTTGACTCCAGCACGTTCGTCACGGTCATCAAATAAAACTGAAATACCAGCATTTTTTAATTGCTGATAAATTTCTTCGGCTCGTTCTTTTGTGTTAATCGTCTTGCCCGGAACATGCATTAAGTAAACATCAAAAGGTGAAAAAGATTTTGGGAATGTTAAACCTTTTTCGTCGTGATAACTTTCTGCAAGTGCTAATAAAATATTTTCAAAATGAAATTCATTATTTGTTTTCAATACAATTGCATTTTGATTCGAAAGTTTATTGCCACAATTTACACAAGCATCATCTGCTTTTGCTAACACCAAATCTGCCACAATTTCAGCCTGATAATCTCTGCCGTAATTTGTGTTGATGAAGTGATAACCAACTTCATTTGCGCCTGCGGCGAGATTTGATGATTGCGGAATTAAATCATCTACGACGATTAATGCATCTTTCAAACCAATCGGTGACGCATACCCCGCCTCAGCCCCTGACTTGGAAATTGATTCTGCTGTGGCGAGTTTGACTTCACCTACGGCATTTTTCAACTTTGCTTCGCTGAGAGTCATATCTCCACGCACAACGACGAAGATAAATTGATTATCGGATATGCGAGTGAACATCAAAGCTTTGGCAGTTTTTTCTTTGGGAATGTTAAGAAAATTAGCAAGTGACTCAATGGTGTTGCAATTTGGTGTTTCTACTTTTTCGAGGGGTAGGGGCGGGGGATGGCTCGGCCC
>DQGV01000233.1 GCA_003524705.1 Anaerolineae bacterium
AGTTCTGATGTCTTTAGTGATTATCAGGCAAGAAAACAAAGGTATGCAATTTTATTTTCTCATTATGAAAACAACGCTTATCGAGATATAAAGCAATTTTCTCAAGCATATAAAACCGCTTTTGGCTTATATCGTTTTACAAGGGCAATTTACTCACCTGCTTACCGCTTGGCTGAATTTTGGAAGGCGCATTTATGGGGTGGAGTTCTTGACCCCGATGCTGGCGATGGAAAAGAAGTTCCATCTTGTTTGCCTATCATCACAGAAAATGAAGATTTACGTTTGGCTATCGCACAAATCTTTGCGTGGTCCAACTGGAACGTAAAAAAGAATGTGGTCAGCTTGAAGGGAACGATTCTTGGTGACAGTATCATCAAAGTAGTGGACGATACAAAGCATGATAGAGTTTATTTGAAAAGTGTTCATCCCGGTACAATCAAGAGCATTAGCTTAGACCCCACGTCCAATGTAAAAGAATATTACATTGAAGAAATACGCGAAGACCCAAGAAAATCTAGGTCTTCAAGTTCTAAGTATGTTGTATATGGTGAAAGGGCTAGTCGCAATGGAGAAATGGTTGTTTATGAGACATTTCTAAACGGAAAGCCCTATGCGTGGCCGGGTAACATCACCGAAGATGAAAACGGAAAAGAACTGTCTGTTGAAAAGTGGGAAGAACCTTACGGTTTTATTCCGATGGTCTTTATAAAGCACAACGACGTTGGCTTAGATTGGGGCTGGTCTGAATATCATGCAGTTCAATCTAAGATTCGAGAAGTTGACGACTTGGCTTCTAAGCTATCTGACCAAATTAGAAAATCAATTGCGGCTCCAATGTTATTGGCAGGTGTAAGAGACCCAAATACAGAATTGAAATTGAAAACACCTGAGAAAAAGGCATCGAGCCCCGAAAAAGGCAGAGAGACTATCCATTTTGTTTATGGCGATGTAGGAGCACAAGCTCACAAGTTATATTCTGATTTGAACATTGAACAGACTGCGGGATATATCAAAGATATTTTGAGAAGTATTGAAGATGATTATCCTGAATTACGCTCTGACCCGCGAAACATCACAGGTGAAATCTCTGGACGGGCTTTGAGAATGCTTAGACAAGATGCCGATGATAAAGTAAAAGAACGCCGACCTTTATATGACGATGCGCTTGCACGGGCATTGCAAATGGCTACCACCATTGGCGGTATGCGTGGATACGAGGAGTTCAAGCCATTTAATCTTGAATCGTTTGAAAAAGGCGATATGCCGCTTCGGATTGGTAACCGACCTGTGTTTACCAAAGACCCATTGGAAGATTTAGAATACGAAGAAAAGCTATGGGATGTTGCTTCTAAAGCGGCTTCTAAGGGTATGTCTATTCCTCTATTCCTTGAACAACATGGATGGGAAGAAGACGATATTAATGAATTTATTGGGACGACTGAATATCAGGCTCGTTTGAAATCTATTGAAATGGTGAATGAAGGCTTTGTTCCAAGTCAACCTGATTTAGAGAAAAAGAGGATGCAATCAAAGGGTAAAAAATCGGAGAAAGCATGAAGTTTGTTAATAGATTCAAGAAGTTTGTAAAAAGACTTCTTCCTAAGAAGCCTTTCTCTTTTTCTAAAAAGTCCATTTTTGATAATAAGCCCAAAGTTGTAGAGAGCAATTACGAGTGGTTAGAAACCATATTTCTTGTTGACGATGAACAAGCCCAGAAATTAAGTGATTGGACTGTCGGATATTTTCATTGCTTGCATTGTGAGACATATCAAGGCTTTGCTTTTAAGTTACCTCCTATTGAAACAGACGAAGAAGATAACGTCATTAACGGCGTAAGCATAGAAGCTCATAATGCGCGGGTAGATTTTTTTCACGAGCATTCGCATGGGGATTTGTTTATTCTTATGGTTGAAAATTATTATGTCGAAGAATAATCCTCTTGAAAAGGCTATCCGTTCATCTGTGAAAATGAACGAAACGATTGGCACATTGTTTCGGGAAACAGGTACGATTCAAGAAGGCAAGGGATTTGTCGTTACTGTCTATAAGAATGCAAACCGTGCGCTTCCACAGGCATTGAAAGAAACGAATGTAAGGTTCGCCGTTCGTGATATTGTCTCTGAATTAAAGCAGACGTTAAATTCCAATTTAAGAAGTGTCCTCAATGATTCAATAGATAGTGGCATAGAAGAATCTGCTCGGCAACTTCGTTTTTATAATATTCAGACAAATACTAAAAACATTCCTAAAGACTTATCAAAACAAGTTGATACGGCTTTAGAAGTTATTATGGCACAGGTAGATTCACAAGCATCTGCTATACAGGCGGCTCTTATTACTGATGCTGTTGATAATACAATCATCACAGGTGATGAAGACAGGCAGGGAATTCTTAGACCTAGCGATATTTTATCGGTGGCTACTTTTTGGATTGCCGCTTTGATATGGGATAGTTTTTCATATTGGGCTTTGCAAAATCAGGGAGGTACGCGGTTTAGTAAACAAGCCATTGCTGGATTGGATGCTCGGACAACAGATTGTTGTTTGCGTGTGCATGGTCAAGTTCAGGACTTGAAAGGGAAATTCAAACTGACAGGCACACCACGATTTAGTGATTATCTTTCTTGGAGTCCTTTTCATTGGTATTGTAGAACTGCTATCACTTTGTATCTTCCTGAGTATGATGATGGGTTAACCAAGAGAATGAAAGATTCTGCTCGGTACGTGCTTACCCAAAGAGCGAACGGAAAAACACCAGATCAACATCCAGCCGATGCTTTTTGGAGTTAATTAAATAAAAACCTGCTATAATCTTGATGTAGCAAAAACTCTATATTTGATACGCCCGACTGAGTTATTAGACCGGGGCGTTCCTTTCAAAAGGAACGCCCCGGTCTTTTTTTGTTAACTCGTTGGGGAAATTACGCCACGCTGGCGGTAACAGCGGAGGAGATTACTCACATGCTGAGGTTCAATTTATACACGCTTCCAAGTCTTTCTCGACATCCTGTGATGTTTTTTGATGGTAGTCAAACAGAATTTAAGCCCATCACATTTGATACACAGGAGGCACTGAACGCTTATTTCGCTGAACGTGGCGAACAAGGTAAACGCACAGCAACCGCTGAGATTTTATCTAAGACAGGCGTGAAAGATGTTGACGAATTGGTGACGTTGATAAACGAAGGAAAGACTCTTCGTGAATCACAACAAACCGAATTGCAAAAAGCACAAGCAGACCTTGAAGCCCTAAAGAATGAAAAGGCAACTGCTGAAAGTGCCATTCAACAAGAGAAAGATGAACATGAAAAGACTAAGAAGTCATTCACTGAACGAATCTTAAAAGCCGAAGTTAAGGCTGAGGCAAAGAAGGCGGGGTTCCGTGATGAAAGTCTTGATGATGTTTGGATGCTGGTAGTTGCTTCTCATCGTGAAAAAATCACCGAAAAAGATGATGCCTTTGTTGGAATCAACAAAGTTATCGAAGAAATCAAAAAGACGCGCGAATATTGGTTGGTTGGCAGTACGACTATCAGAAAGAAGTCACCCGGTAGTCCACAAGGTCCGCAAGGTAATAAAGAACCTGAGCCAACACCGAATGACGAAAAACCAAAACGCCGCCGTTTATAGAGTTGAAACAATAATCATTATTCGGAGGAAGTATGTCTGATTTAACTTTAACTGCAAACCATGTTGGAGCATTGTTTATTGATGCGAAAATCCGCAGTCGCATCCCTGCTGAGGATTTAACTGCTGGTTTGGCAGTGTTTGAAAATTCAAATGGCAAATGTGCCAAAGCGGATGCAGGTGATGCGACCAAAGCGAAGTTCGCTGGAATCGTTACTCAAATGGGTGGAATTACACAAGGTATCTCTGTTCAAAAAGGCGGAGAAATTGGTGGTTTTGATGTTTCAAGCCTTGCTTATGGAACCAAGATTTATTTGAGTGACACCCTCGGCGCACTTTGTGACGCTGACCCCGGTCTCAATGAAAAGCAAACTGTAACCATCAGTGGTTCACCCACAGGTGGAACTTTCACTTTAAGTTTCGGTGGTCAAACCACTTCAGGCATTGCTTATAACGCCGCCGCCGCTACTGTTGAAGCCGCGCTTGAAGCGTTGAGCACTATCGGCGCTGGAAACGTGCGTGTGACTGGCAGTGCTGGTGGTCCGTACACTGTTGAGTTCATTGTTGAACTTGGGAATCAAAATGTCGCCGCTATGACTATTGATATTACCAGTCTTACTGGTGGCACACCTGCCGGTGCGATTGCTGTTGCACAAGGTGGCGTGGCTTCTATCCTCGTTGGTGAAATTGTGCCAATGACCGATAAAGGTTTAACCAAAGTGCTTGCACTGTATCCGGTTTTATAGCTGGTGATTTGAAAATTCAATTTAGGATGTAAATTATGTCTCAAATTTTCTCTATCTTAGGTTTACCAGATACTGCCAACCCAAGCGTTGCTAATGTTGGTGAGGCAGTTATCTACGAAGCCATGCAACAAATTCTTTCAGACCATAACGAAGAATTGAACCGTGCCATTTCTGTGTTTGTTGAAAGAACTACACAGCTTCATTCTTTCCGTTACAAAATGGGCGTTGGTGGGTATATGCAACGCCGAGGTCGCCAAGCCGCACCAGGTGCGCGTAAGGTCACTGGTCATTGGGATGTGGCTTTCCCACTCGAAGACTTCGGCGATGCTTTGATGGCTGACGACATCACACTGGCGTATATGCGCTTGCAAGATTTGAATCTTCACATTGATGGAATCATTGATGCAGATTACAACACCAATCGCCATGAAATCTTAACTGCTTTGTTCAACAATGCTAATTATGATTTTCTTGATGAAAAACTTGAAACGCCGACTTTAAGTGTGAAGTCGCTTGCGAATCAAGATGGAACTTTATACCCGCCTGAACAAGGCGCGGATTCTCCTGCCCAAGAAAACCATTATTTGGTTAGTGGTTATACCGTTGCGAATATTTCAGATACCAATGACCCATTGAAAGATAGTGTGAATCGTTTGGAAGCGCACTTTGGTTCACAAGTGGGTGGGTCTGAAATTGTTGAATTCGGTGGAAAAACTTTCTGTGAAAAAATCCGCACTGAAATTGACGACTTTGAAGATATTGACGACAAGCACATTGAGCAAGGTGCAAATGCGAATGTTGTCGTTGGTCTTCCAGAATATTTGCCCGGCAAGTTGATTGGTCGTCACAAAGCGGGTATTTGGTTGGTTGAATGGTCTCGCATTCCTGACAACTATTCACTTGCAACTCACTTGGGCTACGCTCCGCCATTGGTGAAGCGCGTTGATGCTGAAGACACTGGGATTCCAGAAGGTTTGCACCTTGTGGCTAAGAACGAAAAATATCCTCTTGAAACTTCGTATTATCGCAACCGCTATGGCTATGGCGTTGGTAATCGCTTGAACGGTATTGTACGTAAGTATGCCGCTTCTGGTGATTATGAAGTTCCGACTTTGTATCAACGCTAGGAGTTGTTTCCATGGCTAACTTAAAAAGACAAATCCGCAGAAACAAAGAAACTCTGGCTCGCATTGAAGCGAAGATTGATGCGCTTTTGAGTAATGCAGGTATTGACATCGAAACCTTCAACAAGAATCACGAAGCAAGAATTCGCGAGCAGGTTTTTGATGAAGTTGATGAGGTTGAACCTGTAACTGGTGAACTCCCCCCAGTTCATCCTCAGCCAGAAGTGAAGCCTGAACCTGTAGTCCCATCATCTGATGTTCCACCAGCAGGTGAACTTCAAGGTCAAGAACCAGATGTGAAGCCTGAACCTTCTGAAAAAGAAGAAAAAGAAAAGAAGAAAAACAAGTAGTTTTCATAGGGGCGGGTACATCATCCGCCCCTATGACTTTATCAAAATAAGTCTTTATATGTCTCTAACACGCGCACAAGTTGAAGAAGATATTGTCCGCCGAGCCAAAGGAAAGATGTCTTTGGTTGGAATGGCAATTACAACGGCAGGAAGTAATAACGACCTGAATAACCCGTTGGTTGTTGCTTTTAGAGCATGTGGTTTAACCCCTGCGAGTCAAGTAACCATCACTGATGCTGATTTGGTTAACCTCTCTGATGAACAAATTGACGAATTTCTTGATAGAGCAGAGTTAAGACTGTTTGAAAACATTTACGGAAATATTGATTTTACAGACATTCAAGTTGGACCAAGGCGTAAGGCTTTGGGTCAATTAGCAGAACAAGTTGAAAAACTAATCTCACAAAAGAAAGAAGCGATTTACTCCAATTATGGCGAAGGACAAATTCTTTCGACTGGCAGTTTGGATTTGAACACTGCTGAAACTATGTGTGATAACGAGAGCATTTTGTGATTGATGTTAAGAATGGCTATGTCCTTGTTATTGATGGTGAAAAATATACAGTCCTGTATGTAGCAGAATGGGAAGACGCTTCTTTTGACAGTTCGTTTGCAAAAATGGCGACAAAAACAACCACAAGAGAAAAAGAAGTCTTTTCTAATGGTAAGGGAGAAATACAAGCATTTGGCGACCCGCTTATGGCATTCCCTCTTGATTCTGTTACGCCTGAATTGAAACGTTCGATTGGACTTGAAGCTGTTTATCAATTGAAACAAACCTTTGTTGGTGATGAAACTGGATTTTTGCATGTATTTGTAGAGGCTCAGAAGAAATGACTTTTCGGTTTAGATTTTCTGGTCTCAACGAAGCACAACAGGCAATGCTTGAAGCGGCGAAAGCAGTTTCACCTTCAGACGGTTTAGGTTTGATGGTTCAAGATGTGACTATGCAGGCTTTCAGGTTTCAGACGAGCATCACCCATGTTGATACAGGCGGTCTTCGTGGAAGCCAACGAATGAAAATGCAAAAACCCGCTCGATGGGAAATTTATATTGACCCATCAGCAAAAAATAGAAGAAGTGGTCAATTGGTAAGTAGTTATGCAGAAATTGAAAATGCAAGAGGCGGTGACCATGCCTTTGTAGATAGAACATATAGCCGAGCCGATGAATTTATTGAGAAAGCAAGACATGTTTTGCTTAGGAAGTTGTAATGCCTGCTGATACCAAGAACAGAAAAAGTGCTCGTTCAGCGGTTGCTACTGGATTAGCGGCTGTGTTGGTTGGTAGCGGAAAGCCTTGTAATGAGGTTGTGGGCTATCAAAAAAAGACAATAGATAAAAGTCCACTCGTAATGGTGTTGAGTAGTGGAGTAGGACGAGCGCGTAAGGCACAAGGAACAAGTAAATATCGGATTCATTTTTATTTAGAAATTCAAGTGGTTCTTCGAGATACAGACGATAGTGGTCTCACCGAGGCACAGCGCGAAGACAAGCTTGATGATATTGAAAAAATTATTGCAGATTGGATTTCAGATAATCAAAGTGGCGAACATTGGGATTTACTGAAATATGCTGGTGACGATGGGAGAGAAGCAACTCCTACACCGAGCCGAATTAGTAAGGCGATTTATGACAAGCCTTGTATTGTGGAAGTGATTCAACTGGAGGTTTTTGTAAATGATTAATTTTGTAGGCAAGCCCAATCAATTTGTATCAGGTATCCCGAACAGGAATTTATCTGATGATGAGTGGAAATCTCTATCCGAAGATTTACAAGCTATTGCTTTGTCTTCGGGTCTTTACGTTAAATCCGATGCTGTTCTTCCAGATATTGAAGATGAATATAAAGAAGATAAGAAAGGAAAGAAATAATGAATCCAGAACTTATTCAAGTACAAGCAGGTAAACAAACAGTACGAGCAACAGCCGTAACTCCAACAGTGAAGCGTATGGGCGTTACATCTTTTGATTTAACTCCAATGGTTGAGTCTATCGGACATCCTAGTCAGCGTGGGTCTTTGGCTCCTGCCTACGATGAAGATTTGCAAAAGGTGGAGTGTGAAGCGAACGAAGAAGGTGAAGTCACTTTTGAGGATGTTGATTATCTGCTTGATAGCATGATGGATATTGCCACACCAAGCGGTTCAGGTCCTTATACGAAGGCTTATGCTGCGCCACTCAGCGCAGACCCGACACCAAGAATTCAGACTTTGGTAACAGGTCATGGGTCAAATGTTTATAAAGGCACTGGCATGGTGATGGACGAACTGACATTTTCATTTGCCAAAAACGAACCGATGAAATATTCGTGCCATTATTTTGGGACTGGAATTTCGACTGCTACTTTAGCCGCTTTGAATGACAGAACCTTGAATTATGTAATGGGTCAACATGTGGCTTTGTACATTGATGCGTTTGGCGGCACGATTGGGTCAACTGCGTTTACTGATGCGTTTTTCTCTGGTGAGTTGAACTTAAAGGCAAACCGTGAAAATTATTTCAGCTTGGGTCAACTTGGACCAAAGGGATATACAAACCCGAAATGGGAAGCCACCTTGAAACTTACTTTAGAGTTTGCGGCTGCATCAAAGGCTTACTTTGATGCGATTATCGGTGCATCTGCTGTTTTGAAAAAGTTAATTCGTGTAAAAGCCACAAAAGGAACAAATGAATTGCAATTTGATTTTGCTGGCTTTACACCTTCTGCGCCAGAAGCCTTTACTGATGAAGATGGCATTGTGACCGTTGAACTTGAATTTAGTGGCTTGTATGAAAGCACTTTCGCAAACTACTTCAAAGCACAAACCATTAATGGTGTTGAAACATTGGTATAGGTGAAATATGGATGAAGAAAAAGATTTACCTAAGCTTATTTTTGTCGTTCCCGGACCTGACGAACCTGGATATTTGGAAAGAATGATTGCTGTCGGTGGCTTCACTGAAATGATTGAAAGCCAGAAGATTACTCGCCAAGGCTTTGAGGATATGGTTCGTTTTTTGGCTGACTACGTGAAAGAACCGAAAGATATTAATCAAAGAATTAAATTGATTATAGGAGCTACGGAAAACGAAATTAAAAGCCTGTTGGATGCTTTAGCAAATTCTGGCAAGGTAAACCCTACCAACGGAGGCAACTCAGACGAGCCCTCCAAAACAGAAAACTAAAAGATGCGAAGCCGCCTTTATGGGTAAATATTTTAGTTGCCGCGAAGGGTGATCCACTCCGAGCAATGGAATTGGAAAAGAACGTATCTGCTACATGGTGGCACCGTTGGGTTGTTTACCAAGATGAAATGAGCAAAGTAAAAGTTAAAAAATAAGATGGCTGACAGAAAGATACTGATTGTTGTAGAAGGACGAGATAATGCGAGTGGACCACTGCGTGGCGTTGGTGGTGCGCTTAGTAATATCGCGCAAATTGCGGCTGGTATTTTATCTGCTCAGTTGTTCGAGAATATTGCAAGAGGTATTTTTAGTATTAGTCAAGAAGCACTTGAATCTATTGCAAGTTATGAACGGCTTGGGGCGACACTGCAAACATTGACCGCGCGCGAACTTGTCAATACAGGGCAGGCACTTGATATGGCAAGTGCGCTTGAAATGGCAAAAGACCAAGCAAAAGAATTATTAGATTGGACTCAGGAACTTGCCATTAAATCACCTTTTACACAACAAGGCGTGGCGGATGCTTTCAAAACTGCTTTGGCTTATAACTTTACAACGGAACAAGCCAAACGATTGACACAAGCTACGATTGACTTCGCCGCTGGTTCAGGTGCGGGTGAAGCGGCAATGAATCAAATCTCTTTGGCTTTGGGTCAAATTCAGGCAAAGGGTAAGTTATCTGGTCAAGAAATTTTACAACTTGTCAATGCGGGTATTCCTGTTACTTCGATTTTAGCAAAGGCGTTTGGAAAGAGCACTGCTGAAATTATGAAAATGACAGAGCAGGGGTTAATCCCTGCTGATGCGGCTATCGAAGCGATTATTCAATCTTTAGAAAATGATTTCGGTGGCGCGGCTGAGCGTCAGTCTACAACTTGGGCTGGCTTGATGGGTACGTTTGAAGATATTAAACAAATTGCATTACGTGAATTCTTCGGTGGCGTGGCTGAGGCGATACAACCGATTGCTGTTGAGTTGGCAGAATGGCTTCAAGGTCCGGGGATTGAAAAACTCAAAGAATGGGGGGCTGTCGTTGGTGAAGTTGCTGGTTATTTCATCAATTTAGGCAGTGCTCTTTTTGAAACTGGCGATATTTTCTCATCTGAATTTCTTGAAGCTTTAACTTCCTTTTTGCCACAAGAAATGCAAGATAAAGTTTTTGAATTTGTGAATGGAATCAAGTCTACTTTTGAAAGCCTGCAACCTGCTTTTACTAACTTTCAAGCTTTTTGGATTGTGAACGGACCTGCAATTACACAGA
The DNA here is from genome assembly GCA_003524705.1 of Anaerolineae bacterium. The sequence goes on from DQGV01000233.1 coordinate 10,276, forward strand.
CTATAGAAGCAACACTTGGAAGATTGATTACAACTGGAAAAGAACTTTTTGACAAGATTCTCCCGTTTCTTATTGAGAAATTTTATTTATTGTCTGAATGGTTTTTTGTAAATGGACCATTGATTTCAAATTTTGTTAGTTACTTAGGAATGGCTTTTTCTCATTTTATTCAGGTAGTAGCCGGTATGTGGCAATTTATTGAGCCTATTTTAGGTGGATTAATTGACTTGATTCTTGGGTTAGCAAAAACAATTATGCAGATTGCTACGGGTGATTGGGCTGGGGCTTGGGAAACTATCAAGCAAACTGCATTGAATGTAGTGCTAGCACTTGGGAATGGCATTCTTGGATTCTTGAATTGGATTGCTAACATCATGGGTTCTTCTTTAAGTCAAATCGGTGCTGTTTGGAAAAACAATTGGGAAATGTTTAAGAACATTGTTTCTATTGTCTTTAACAACGTTGTTACGGTTGTTCGAGAAAAAATTGCAAGTGTAGTAAGTACATTTAATGGAATTGTCTCTGCAATTCAAGGGGCTATTGAATGGGTACGTAAATTAGCTTCTTCGTTTGCCAGTCTTGTTATCCCAAGTTGGTTAACTCCGGGTTCTCCTACACCTTTGGAAATCGGTTTGTTAGGGATTAACAAGGCAATGTCAAAGGTGGCTTCTAATGCCCTACCTGCTTTTTCCGATGGATTTTCAGCAATGATTCCAAATTCTCCTATTAGCAATGGCGCGGCACTTGCTACTGGGGCAAGCGGTGGTAGTGTTGGAGCGCCGATTCAACTTGTGTATGCGCCGACATTCAGTATGGCAGATGAAAACGAGTTTTACAACAGGATTATTCCCTTTTTAGACAAATATCGACACGAAAAGGGGAATGGTTAAGAATGCCTATTTATGGTGATAACAACATTGTTTATGGCTCTCCTCTTGTTTATGGACAAGAGAGTGTTGGTCTACGCTTTGTTTTAGAAGTAGATTGGTTAGGGGATGGTGATTTTAGTGGAGTGAGTGAGTATCCATATTTGCAAAATATGGCTATCGAACGAGGAAGAAAATATTTCATTCAACCTGGTGGAAAAGGGTTTTCACAAGCTGAGGTTGGCACGGCGAAATTAAAAATGCAAAACCGTGATGGAAGATATAACCCTTATAACATTTCTAGCCCACTTCATCCGTATGTTAGACCAAGACAATTATTTAGGTTACGAGCATTACATGGAACAACTATTTATCCTTTGATTTATGGAAGAACTACAAATATTAATCCACTTGGTGGAATGAAAAAAAGTGCAAACATTGATGGGGTAGATGGTTGGAATTTTTTACAAGAGCCTATATCTGTTCCTATTCAGGAAAATCAAGATTCTGCTGATTTATTAAACTTGATTCTCGATGAAATTAGCTGGCCGGTCTTATGGGGTAGGGATATTGGTGCGGGTGCTGAAACTTTGGGGTATTGGTGGGCTGACCGTAAAAGTGCCAAGAATGAGTTGCACTCATTAGCTCATGCTGAACTTGGTCAAGTTTGGATTTCAAACAACGGGAATTTTAGTTTCCGCTCTCGTCATTATATATCTACTACTGTGGCAACCATTACAGACGAAGATGTTGATAAAGAAGCTGGATATTCCATCGCACAGCCTTGGGATGTTATTAAGAATAAAGTTTCGGTACAAGCATATCCAAAAGTTTTACAAGCCTTTGGTACGTTGTGGCAGTTGGAAGAAAAAACACGTATCCCTAATGGTGCTAGGAAAGAAATTTGGGTTGACTATACCTATAATAATGAAAATGTTCCAGCAATTGGTGTTGAGACTAGCCCTTCCGACTTTACAGCAAATGCTAATGAAGATGGAAGTGGAGCAAATTTAACAAGTGGGTTTGATGTCACGATTTATCCATTTTCAAAACGAGCAAAAGTTGTTTTAGAAAACAATAGCGGCAGTGACGCATACATCACCCTTTTAAGAGTAAAAGGTGAAGCTATTACAACTCCATATACACAGTCTTTATATAGTGAAAATTTAATAAGTCAACAAACGTATGGAACTATGGAGTTTGATTTAGATGAGCCTTGGCTACAAGATATTAACACGGCTCAAAATTTTGCAGATTTCTTATCTGCTTTCTTGTCCAATCCAAGACCTTACTTTGAATGTTGGTTATTGCCTAACAACCCACTTCAATTGGGAATTGACCTTGAACAACGCTATGAGTTGGAGGTTGATGAATTAAATATAAACGGCGCCTACAAAGTCATTTGGTATGGTCATTATTGGGACTTAGAAAAAGATGGAACACAATTTAGAACTCGTGTTTTGTTTGAACCTATTGCTGATATTAGCTCATCAACTTACATGCAATTCCCTTATCAATTTGAGGTAAATAGCGATTTCGCTCTTTAGGTAAATTATGTCTACAAAAATTGGTTCTTTACAAGATTTCGCTAAACGTGATGGAATGCAAACAAGCCGTGAATGGGTGAAGCGTTTTAGCGAGAATAAATTTAGAAAAGGCTTGTTAAAAAAAGCATGGAACGGAAAAGTTAATCAGAATTTTCCATCTGCTATTGCACAAATTGATTATGCCAGATGGATTGCGGCATGTCCGTTTTGTGGTGAATTTTGCATGGTTGACCCTGACGACAAGTTTTTATTTTGTCTTTATTGTGCCGGTAACAATACGGGCGATGCTGGACCTGTTACTTTTCCAGAAGACAATGAACGGGATGAGATTGAAAAAACTCTTTTTGAAAGACCTGTCATTGTAAAAGGGAATCATCCATCATTTGCAGACGAGATGTTGCACTCATTACCAGCAGTACTTCCTAGAAATTGGAAGCCTGGTCAAAGGGTAGGGGATTTGCGAAAACAACATAATCTTGCTGTTGGAGATGTTGATAGAGTAATAAAAGAAAAAGAATCAGTAATATCAAAGGTTGAAAATGCCTGATTTTTATACTCATCCTATTGTTGTGCCCGGTGATACATGGACGGCATCAAACCAGATGACTTATGTCAAAGGGAATCTAGATGCTTTGTTTGTCGGTCTTGCTGCTGGTGATATTGATTTCTACTCTTCCGCCGCATCAAAAGCTAGATTAGCAAAGCCAGCTAGCAGAGGTTTACTAACCAATGGATCTGACGCAGTTTTGGCTTGGCTTACAGTTTCTGGTAATGCAAATAAGTTTTTGCGAGTTAATTCCGCAGGTAATAATTTTGAGTTTGCTGGCGGTGGGGCAAAAGCTGATTATCACAGCAACACAACGCCTTATTCATATAGCACTTCTTCTTGGCGTGATGTTCCGAACAGTTCTAAATCTATTACTGTTGATGTCACATCCACAGTTGTTTGTATAGGTATGGTAGAGCACCATTCCACTGATTCACCAAACTTCTATGGGTTTTCGGAATTCAAATTTAATATTGATGGGACAGATATTGATTGGGCTGTTACTGCTAAAAATTATGGAACAACATTGTTGCCTATACCCATAATTGGTTTGAAAACAGGAGTTGGTGCAGGGAGTAAGACAGTCAAAATTCGCGAGCGCTGTGGCGCGGGTTCTTACGAAAGCAATTACAAACATTATGCAATTTTGGTTTTACCTGAGTAAATATGCGTAAATTTATCTTTATTATCCTTTTCATAATTATTCTTTTAGGTGGAATCAATATTGAGCATTGGGTGGTGATTGCGCCTGAATTATTCGGTCGTTCTGATGCTTTTTTGATTGCAGGTAATGGCTTGGTGATTGTGGATTACGGAACGTTTCTGATGCTAACAAAAAATGACCAGTGCATTT
>DQGV01000159.1 GCA_003524705.1 Anaerolineae bacterium
TTATGCTTCGGTTTTATATCGCAATCTTAAAGAGTTACAAAACGAAAAAGATTTTTCAAACAATGGTGATGAAGTTACCTTCGTCAGCATTGGCAATGCATCATCTGCTGAAGGCTTGTTTTGGGAATCGGTCAATGCGATTGGTGTGTTGAAAGCGCCAGCTGTCATTTCAATTTATGATGATGGTTATGGAATTTCTGTCGCCAATGAATTTCAAATGACCAAAGGCAATGTTGGTAAGTTGTTAAAAGGTTTTGAACGCGAAAATGATTCGGGCTTCAATCTTTATACTGTTCCTGCTTGGGATTATCCTACGTTAATTGAAACGTATCAAAACGCAACCGATGCCGCGCGCGAACATCATATCCCCGCACTAGTTCATGTCACAGATGTAACTCAGCCACAAGGTCATTCAACTTCTGGAAGTCACGAACGATATAAATCTCCTGAGCGACTCAAGTGGGAAGAGGAATTTGATGGACTTAAAAAAATGCGTGAGTGGATGATAAGTGAACGCCTCATTACTTCGGGTGAGCTTGATTCAGCGGAAAAGGCAGATTACGAACTTGTAGAAGGATTCCGCAAAGCGGCGTGGGATGCATATCTCTCCCCTATTACAGAAGAGCGCAATCAACTCATGGACATGATTGATGAAATAGCACCATCATCCAAACATGTGTCAGAGTTGCGAATGCTGAAGGACCGGCTATCAAATCTCCCGTCGTATACGAGGCGTGATGTTCACATCTTTGCACACGAAGCATTAAGAATCCTGCATGATGAATCACATCCAACCAAACAAGTTTTATCCGCATGGAAATTTGATTACGACAAAATCAATGTTGAAAGATATGGTTCACATTTGTATTCTGGCACAGCCTTGAAAGTTGAAGAATGTAAACCTGCTTATTCGGAAAATTCTCCAACCATATTTGGCTTTGAAGTGGTCAACGCCGCATTTGATTTAGCATTAGAACGTGAACCGCGTTTGATTGCGTTTGGTGAAGATGTGGGAAAATTGGGTGATGTGAATCAAGGCTTCAAAGGCATGCAAGAAAAATATGGCGAGTTGCGCGTGAGTGATACGGGCATTCGTGAAGCGACGATTTTGGGACAAGCAATTGGCATGGCATTGCGTGGCTTGCGACCGATTGCTGAGATTCAATATTTAGATTATGTGTTGTATGCACTGCAAACAATGAGTGATGATTTAGCAACATTGCATTGGCGCACGGCGGGTGGACAAAAATCTCCAGTGATTGTGCGCACACGCGGACACAGACTCGAAGGTGTTTGGCATGCTGGCTCGCCGATGTCTGGTTTGTTGAATTTAATTCGTGGCATGTATTTGTTAGTTCCACGTGATATGACTCGCGCTGCTGGTTTTTATAATACGTTATTGAAAGCCGATGAACCTGCAATTGTTGTGGAAGTGTTAAATGGCTATCGTGTGAAAGAACGTTTGCCCGATAACATTGGTGAAGTCACTGTTCCATTAGGTGTGCCTGAAATTATCCGTGAAGGAAAAGATGTAACAGTTGTCACGTATGGTGCATGTTGCAGAATCGTTTTAGATGCGGCTGACAAATTATCAAAAGTTGGTATTGATATTGAAGTCATTGATGTGCAATCTTTACTTCCATTTGATATTCATGGAAAAATTGTCGAATCACTCAAGAAAACAAATCGTGTTTTATTTGTAGATGAGGATGTGCCAGGTGGAACGACTGCTTACATGATGCAAGAGGTAATCGAGAAACAAGGTGGTTATTTCCATTTGGATTCACCTGCGAAAACATTATCCGCAAAAGCACATCGTCCCGCTTATGGTTCAGATGGAGATTATTGGTCTAAACCAAATGCTGAGTCTGTGTTTGATGCGGTGTATGAAATGATGAGTGAGGTTGATCCGACTTCTTACCCAAAAATTTATTAACCACAAAGGAGACAAAGGGTCACAAAGGAAAAAACTTTGTGTACCTTTGTGACCCTTTGTGGTTGAAAGAGGAAACATGGCGACAAAAGTTTTTGTTCCAAGATTAGGCGAAGGCGTGGATGAAGTCACTGTGACAAAGTGGCTCAAGCAAGAAGGTGACTCGATTAAAGAGTTGGAGCCTTTGCTTGAAGTTAATACAGACAAAGTTGATACTGAAATCCCTGCACCTGCAACAGGCGTGGTTTTGAAAATCATTGCTCAAGAAGGTCAAGTTGGGAAAGTTGGCGAGTTACTTGCGGTTATTGGTCAGCCTGGAGAATCGGTTGACAGTAGTGAGTTGGCAGTTGACAGCAAGAAAGAGTCAAAAGTCGAAAGTCAAAAGTCAGTTGGAGTACAACAACCAACTATCAACAACCAACCGCAAACCGCCAATAAAGAAATAGGTTTCATCTCCCCTGTCGTTGCAAAAATCGCTGCTGAACATAGTGTAAATCTGTCACAAATTACAGGCACTGGATTGAATGGAAGAATCACTAAAAATGATGTTTTGAGTTTTGTTGAAAGTGGAAAGTCGAAAGTTGGAAGTCAAACTACCGTCCACCGTCCATCGTCCATCGTCGTTGGTGAAGGCAGTCAACTCATCAAACATACACCGATTCGCAAATCCATTGCACAGCACATGGTTGAGTCAAAGCATACATCTCCACATGTGCTGACTGTGATGGAAGCAGACTTGAGCAAAGTCACCAAACATCGTTCGGCACATAAAGCACAATTTGAACGAGATGGAATTAACCTCACATTCACTGCGTATTTTATGTCTGCAATTGTGGCGGGACTTAAAGCATACCCAATGACCAATGCATCATGGAGTGATGAAGGCATCATTGTGCATAAAAATGTAAATCTTGGGATGGCTGTCTCATTAGGTGAAGATGGTTTGATTGTGCCTGTGATAAAAAATGCAGATAATTTATCTTTATTAGCCATGGCACGTGCAGTCAATGACTTGGCGAATCGTGCACGCAATAAAAAGTTACAACCTGATGATGTCAAAGGCGGAACATTTACTTTAACCAATCATGGCACAAGCGGTTCGTTATTTGCGTTTCCCGTTATTAATCAACCCCAAGCCGGGATTTTAGGAATCGGTGCCATGCAAAAACGAGTCGTTGTGATTGATGATGCGATTGCGATTCGCCCTATGGTATATCTATCATTTGTATTTGACCATCGCATTTTAGATGGCGCATCTGCCGATTGGTTCTTAGCAAAAGTCAAAGAAACTTTAGAAAATTGGAGTTAACAAATGAGTGAAAACAAAGACCATGCCGATGTGAAAATTCATCCACCAGTATTAACTTTTATTTTTATCTTCCTTGCTTATTTAGCA
>DQGV01000165.1:0-9971 GCA_003524705.1 Anaerolineae bacterium
GTAAATTTTATTTTCAAATTCTTCACCCAAAGCAGCAACTTCATCTTCGTCCACTTGTACGCCGTCTTGTACCCAAAAATATACATGCGGGGTGACATAGCGAAGTGTGGCTGTAATTTCAACGTTTTCTAAATTATCTAAATTCGTCACCCAAAAATTATCTTTATCACCTACAGCACGTGTAACAGCCGAAGTGGCTGTTACTTCAGGAATATCACAAAGTGCTTGTAAGCGACATGCCAAAACACGTGGGTCATTGACTGGCACAATTGTATTTTGTAAAGTTTCTAAAGTTTCGCTTGTGATAGTTTCTACTGGTGGGCGAGTTAATTCTGGTTGTACAGTAGGTTCTGTTTCTGTGAATACAGGTATGTCTGTGATTTCAGAAGGAACGATGCTATAAAACCAATAACCTGCTGCGCCAAGTGCAATCACACATACACAGCACAACAAAGCCAATATACCGATAATAATTCCTGTAGTAGTTGAACCTGAACGATTTGAAGGGTTATCCATATGTTATTTCCTTTTTAGAAAAGATTGCCTGATGATACCTTGTATGAGTAAATTGTAGGTTAGTAAATTTGGGGGGATTTTTGTAGAAAGTAGAAAGTGAGACTTAAAAGAAGAAAGAGGAAAGAATCTTTCTTCTTTCCTCTTTCTTTATGACTTAATATGAGATTGCTTTGCAAAATACGCTCGCAATGACGTCTTTTTTAATTACGCATCCACTTCTTGCTTGCTTTTCTTTTTCTTCGTCGGTGCAGAGGTTTGGAAGATAATTTTATTTTCTTTTTCATCCACATCTACAATCACTTCAGCACCATCTTTGAATTTTCCACTTAACAATTCTTTTGAAAGCGGACTTTCAACATATTTCTGAATCGCACGGCGTAATGGACGGGCTCCAAAAGTTTGGTCATAACCTTCTTTTGCTAACCAAGCGCGTGCCGCATCTGTAATTTGAACCGCAATATTATGGTCATTTAATCTATCTTGTACTTCTTTCATTTGTAAAACCACTATTTCTTCCATTTGTTCTACAGAAAGTGGTGAGAACATAATGATTTCATCAATGCGATTCAAGAACTCAGGTCTAAAAGAGGCTTTCAGTGCGGCTTCAATTTTGTTGTGTGCTTCTCGTTCAGCATCATCAGACTTGTGCGGTAAAAAGCCTAAAGTGCCACCTTTTCTGACATATTCAGTACCCAAGTTTGAGGTCATGATAAGAACCGTGTTTCTAAAATCCACGACATTGCCCTGACCATCTGTCAAACGTCCATCATCTAAAATTTGTAACAAAGCATTCCAAACTTCAGGATGTGCTTTTTCAATTTCATCAAACAAAACGACGCGATATGGTCTGCGACGAACAGCTTCAGTAAGTTGACCACCTTCTTCATAACCAACATATCCTGGAGGCGCACCAAACAAACGCGAGACTGTGTGTTGCTCACGATATTCAGACATGTCAATACGCACCATCGCATCTTCATCATCAAACATAAACCAAGCGAGAGCTTTTGCTAATTCAGTTTTACCAACACCGGAAGGTCCAATGAAAACAAATGAACCAATTGGTCGGCTTGGGTCTTTGAGACCAGAACGCGCGCGTCGTATCGCATCAGAGATAGCATGAATGGCCTCATCTTGCCCGATGATTCTTTCATGCAAACGAGTTTCCATTTGCAAAAGTTTTTCTGATTCTGTTTCCAACATTTGAGTCACAGGAATACCAGTCCATTGATGAACAACGGATGCAATGTCATCTACATCAACGACTTCATCGAGTTGATGTTCGGCTTCCCATTTATCACGTTGCGCGTTGTAATCTTGTTCGAGTCTTAAACGTTCCGCTTTCTTTTGTGCCGCACGTTCATAATCACGATTCAAACCAGCTTGTTCTTCTTCGGCTAACAATTTATCAACTTCAGTTTTCATCGCCTTCAAATCTGGCGGCATGGAATATAACGCCACACGAAGTTTCGCGGCGGCTTCATCCATTAAGTCAATGGCTTTATCAGGTAAATGTCTATCGGTTACATATCTATCAGCCAAACGAGCGGCGGCTTCTAAAGCATCATCAGCATAACGAACTTTATGATGTGCTTCATAACGGTCACGCAAGCCATACATCATTTTGATGGTATCTTCAACACTTGGTTCTTCAACATAAATCGGTGCGAAGCGTCTTTCCAACGCAGCATCTTTTTCAATATGTTTATGGAATTCATCTAATGTAGTTGCGCCAATACATTGCAACTCACCACGTGCCAATGCCGGCTTGAGCATATTGCTCGCATCCATTGCACCTTGAGCGGCACCAGCGCCAACAACAGTATGCAACTCGTCAATCATCAAGATGACATCACCTTTTGCACGTTGAACTTCTTCCATGACAGCTTTGAGACGTTCTTCAAACTCGCCTCTAAATCTGGACCCGGCAATCATCGCGCCTAAATCAAGCGCTACTACTCTTTTGCCTGATAAGATTTCTGGTACGTCATTGCTGGCAATCTTTTGAGCCAAACCTTCAACGATTGCTGTTTTACCAACACCCGCTTCGCCAATTAATACCGGGTTGTTCTTCGTGCGTCGAGATAAGATTTGTATCAAACGCAGGATTTCATTATCACGCCCAATGACAGGGTCAAGTTTGCCTTCACGCGCAAGTTGAGTTAAGTCACGTGAATATTTTTCAAGCGTGCGGTATTTTGTTTCTGCTTGCGGGTCTGTGACTCTTTGTCCGCCACGTAAATCTTGAATCGCGTCATAAACACGGTCACGTGATAAACCAGCAGACTCTAAAATGCGAGCGGCAGGTGTATTGCGCTCAGTGAGAATCGCTAAAAAGATATGCTCTGTAGAAATGTATTCATCTTTGAGGCGATTGGCTTCTTCATTAGCAAGATCAATTATCCGCTTGACTCGAGGCGTAATAAATATCTGCCCAGCACCTCCACCAAAAATATTCGCTTTCGGGCTGGCGCGTAAAGTCGCATCTAATCGTTCAGTTAACGCTTGGGCACTGACGTTTAATTTTTCAAGGATTTGGGGAATCACTCCGCCGGGCTGTTCAATCAATGCCAGCAAAATGTGTTCAGTATCAATTTGATTATGCCCATAGCGTTGGATAATTTCCGCGGCACGTTGGGCGGCTTCTTGTGCTCTTTCTGTAAATCTGTCAAATCGCATCATGGGGAAAATCTCCTGTAGAGACGACATATATCGTCCCTACGAATCTATCTGAGCATTATAACAAACACCACGTTGGTAAATTATCAACACGGCGTAAGAGGAGTGTTAGATTTTAAGATTATTACTTACCAGAAAATTAAAGATTAACAATTACTGAGAGTGTAAACTGTTTCAAACGCTAAACACATAAATTGGTATAATTTAATTCTTCCTTAATTTATTTAACTCGGAGGCATTATGGTTGAACAACAACCTGAACAAGCAGGGGATGTGAGGAATATTCGTCGGTTCGTTGCGTTTGTGGGGGTGTTTCTTTTGTTGCTCAGTCAGTTTTTGGTTTTTTCAAAAGAAGTGATTTATGGTAATTTGTTGTTCCCACCTTATTTTGTGCTAGCAATTATTGGGGTGGTAATTTTAGTTTTAAGCCAACGAATTCCCCCTAATGCTTTTTGGAAAAAGTTATCTCAACAGGCTGTATTTGGAGATACGGCTTTTTGGATTCTTGTAGCAGTTTTACTTTCTGTTGTAACAGCTTCTGCGGTTGACGCTTTTATGGCATTCCGCCGTATCAATTATATTCCTGTAATCACAGTTTGGCTGTTAAGTGGGGTGTGTTATGTGTACGCATTTATCAATTCAAGAACTGGTTTTGACTCAATAAAAATTATAGATTGGTTTAAAACAAACCGCAACGAAATCTTGTCTGTCCTTTTAATTATGGCACTTGCGGCAGTGATACGCATTTATCTACTTGGAGATCTACCGCGTGTGTTGGATGGTGATGAAGGAAATGTGGGCAATTTTGCTCGTTCAAGTATTGAAGGTGTATTAGCCAATCCTTTTGCATTGTGGGAAAACTTTGGCGCATTGTATTTGCATCTGATTAATTTATCAATGAAGTTTTTTGGCTACAACTCTTTTGGTTTGAGATTAATGCCCGCAATTGGTGGTGTGATTGCAGTACCGGCTGTTTATCTTTTTGCACGTTGGCTTGGTGGGCGGAGAGTTGCTTTCATTGCCGCTTTTATGATTGCTTCTTCACATTCACATATCCACTTTAGCCGTATTTCTTCTGTAGCATATATTCAAGATACTTGGTTGATACCTTTTGAATTGTATTTTCTCATCAGTGGGTTGGAAAAACGTCAATCATGGCGAACTGCATTAGGTGGAACAATCCTTGCACTTCATTATTGTTTTTATCTCACCTCACAAATTATCACCGCGCTTGTTTTGGTTTACATGCTCATCTTGTTTATTTTTTATCGAGATTGGTTTAAAGAAAGGTTTTCTCAAGCACTAGCATTTTGGGGAGGTTTTTTGGTTATGATACCTCCTTCTTTTGTTTATTCATACCAAAACCCAAATGAATTTGTGGGACGACTCGGTAGTGCTGGCACCTTCCAAACGGGGTGGTTAGAGATAACAATGGAATCCACAGGGCAAAGTGCATTTGAGCTACTTTTGGGTCGAGTCGTAAATGCATTTTTATCTTTATTTTATTACCCTGCAATTGATTTTTACGGCTCTCCATCCCCGATGATAAGTATGATCTCTAGCGTGCTATTCTTTGCTGGTATGGGAATTGTGTTATGGAAGATTCGTAGCCCCGGAAATTTATTACTACTTGGATACTTCTGGGGGGCTACAGTTGCAATAGGAATATTTGCACTTCCACCTTCAGCAGATTCTTACCGCATGTTAATGGCATTACCTGCTGTAGTGATTATGGCTGCACTTGGATTTGACCAAATTTTAGAAATTATGGGTATCGGTTGGAGTCAGTTCCGGTTTGCTTATACTGTTGCCGTTTCTGTAATCTTAACAAGTCTACTAGCATTTAATTTGTGGACGTATTACACAGAATTTGCTGGGCGATGCCGATTTGCTACAGACCTACCTGGCAGGTTTGGTACATACCTTGGTGTTGAATTACAACAGACCCAACATGAAAACCGCATATATTTGCTGAGCAATAATATATATTTTTACGGAAGCCATCCTGCAACATTCTTCTTGAGTTTACGCCCAGTCATTAATTTTTCAGAGCCAATAGATTCTCTTGATGTAATACCTGGTGAAACGATTATTGCTCCGCCAGACCGCATTGAAGAATTAGAAGAATGGATTCGTAAACATCCTGGCGGTCAATTACATTATGAATATGATTGTGAAACAACTATATTACTTTCTTATCAAGTCCCATAAAGTGTTATCTTGGAACCCAATGAATATGAAATCATGTATCATGTTGAAGACCATCACTGGTGGTATCGCGGCATGGAAGCCATCACGCGAAAGTTAATCAATCAACATATTCAAACAAAAACAAAAATCAAAATTTTGGATGCAGGTTGCGGAACAGGTGCCGCAATGACAACGTATCTAAAAGATTACGGTGAAGTAACAGGCATAGATTTATATCCACAAGCCTTAGATTTTTGCCGCAAACGCAATGCCAAACATCTAGCACGCGCCTCAGTACTTGACCTTCCACTTGCTACTGCTTCGTTTGACATGGTCACATCTTTTGACGTTTTATACGAAAAAGGTGTTATGCATGAAATGAAAGCCTTGAAAGAATTTTTTCGTGTATTAACTCCACAAGGTAAATTGTTGATGCGTTTACCTGCTTACGATTGGCTTCGTGGCGAACATGATGAACGAGTTCACACCAATCGAAGATACACAAAAAACTTGGTAAAGAAACTCCTTGAACAAAGTGGCTTCATTGTTGAACATCTATCCTATGCCAACACAATTCTTTTTCCATTAGCAGTGATAAAACGCCTGACAGAAAAAATATTGCCATCCAAATCACAATCTGATTTGACGCTTGAAACAGGAAAATTTAACGAACTCTTAAAACGCATTCTCGCCAGTGAAGCGTTTTTTGTTTCTAAATTCGGCTTACCTTATGGACTAAGCATCTTTGCTGTGGCGCGGAAATGATGAATGCAAAAAAACTTTCTAGCTTAAGTGTCATTTTCCCTGCCTATAATGACGGCGGGACAATTGCCAGCATGATTGCCACTGGAAAAATCGCCGCTGAACAAGTGACTGATGATTTTGAAATTATTGTCGTCAATGATGCTAGTTCAGATTACACAACCGATGTACTAAATGAAATGCAGAAAAAATATGCCGCATTGCGAGTCATTCACCATGAAATCAATCGTGGATATGGTGGCGCACTCATCAGCGGATTTTCCGCCGCAAAAAAAGATTGGATTTTTTATACCGATGGGGACGCGCAATACAATCCATTGGAATTGACCAAACTCGTAGATGCATTAAGCATACGCGTGGATGCTGTCAACGGTTATAAAGCAGGTCGAAGCGATAGTCTGATGCGGATTTTTATCGGCAGACTGTATCATCACTTCGTCAAAATCTTGTTTGGGTTTCGCATCCGCGATGTGGATTGTGATTTTCGATTAATTCCGACGAAGATAATGCAAGAAATTCAATTGAAAAGTTTTAGCGGTTCAATTTGTTTGGAGATGGTAAAAAAAATTGAAGACGCTGGTTATATCTTTGCCGAAGTTCCAGTCAGTCATTATGAGCGAAAATATGGTGTTTCGCAATTTTTTAATTTCAAAAGAATTTTGCAAACTTTACAACAACTTATAAATTTATATTGGACATTGGTCATCAAAAAGGAACATATACAAACATCTCATGGGCATTGAAGAAAAATATTCAGGGCAAAAAGTTTTAATCACAGGCGGGCTTGGGTTTATCGGTAGTAACCTCGCGCGCAAGTTGATTGAAGTAGGTGCGCTAGTAACAATCATTGATAACCTTGAGTCAGATTCGGGTGCAAATTTATGTAATGTAGAAGAGATAAAGAATCAAATCGAAATTATACAAAGTGATATTGGAAATGAAAACGAATTAACTTCTGTTCTGAAAGATAAAAAATATTTGTTTAATTTAGCGGGACAAAATAGCCATATTGGTAGCATGAATGACCCATACAAAGATCTAACTGTGAATGCAGACAGTCAATTAAAAATTTTAGAGGTTTGTCGTTTATATAATCCTGAAATAAAAATTGTGTTTGCAGGCACGCGCCAAGTATATGGACGTGCCAAATATTTACCTGTGGATGAAAAACATTTAATTACGCCATTGGATAACAATGGCGTTAGCAAACGTGCAGGTGAGATGTATCATATTGTTTATAACCGTGTGTATGATATGGCAACTTGTGTTTTAAGAATGACAAATGTGTATGGCGAGCGCATGAGAATTAAAGATGATAAGTTAACATTCGTGGGTTGGTGGATTCGACAATTGTTAGAAGGTCAAACGATTCAAATTTATGGTGATGGAAGTCAGATACGAGATTTCAATTATGTTGATGATGTCGTTTACGCTTTATTATTGTGTGCAAGCAATCCGTTCGCTTATGGAAAAATTTATAATTTAGGCGGCGAGCCAATCACGTTGCTTGAGCTTGCTCAATTGATGATTCAAATTCACGGCACAGGAAATTATGAACTCATCACCTATCCTGCCAATAGAAAACGCATTGACATTGGTGATTATTATGGCAACTATAGTTTCATCAATACTGAATTGGGCTGGCAACCGCAAATCAGTTTACAAGATGGTATGAAAAAAACAATTGAGTTTTATAAACAACACAAAGATAATTACTTTTAAGATGAATGAAATTCCAATTATTGATTTGAAAAAACAATACGAGTCCATTCAAACCGAATTGGATGAAGCATTGAAACGTGTTTTTACAAAAGGGATTTACATTCTTGGTGATGAAGTCTCTGCCTTTGAATCTGAATTCGCAAAGTATTGCAACGCCTCATACGGGGTGGGAGTTGCTTCTGGCACTGACGCATTGACTTTATCTTTATTAAGTTGTGACGTGAAAGCAGGCGACGAAGTTATTGCCCCATCTCACACAGCCGTAGCGACCATCTCTGCAATTGAAATGACAGGCGCAAAACCTGTTTTAGTAGATATTGATATTCAAAGATACACGCTTGACCCAAGTCAAGTTGAGAAAGCAATTTCAAAGAATACTAAAGCAATCATTCCAGTGCATTTATACGGTTGCCCAGCGGATTTGAATCCAATCCTTGAAATGGCACGCCAAAAGAAAATATTTGTGATTGAAGACTGTGCTCAGGCGCATGGTGCAAAGTATCAGGGTCAACGAGCAGGCTCACACGCAGATATTGCGGCGTTTAGTTTTTATCCCACAAAAAATTTAGGCGCGTTTGGTGATGGCGGAATGATTATCACAAATGATTCATCTTTAGCGGAAAAGGCAAAATTATTGCGTCAGTATGGTTGGAAGAATCGTTATGTCAGCCAAATCAAAGGCATGAATAGCAGGTTAGATGAATTACATGCGGCGATGTTGCGTGTGAAATTAAAATATTTAGATGCGTGGAATGCACGCCGTAGAGATGTAGCAAATTTATATTTGAAATTATTATCTGAAACAGAATTGATTTTGCCGATGCAACCACAAGATTGCGAGCATGTTTTTCATCAATTTGTGATTTGCCATCCAAAGCGTGATGCCTTGAAAGATTTTTTATATCAAAAAGGGATTCATACGCTGATTCATTATCCCGTGCCAGTGCATTTGCAACCTGCTTATAAAAATCTTGGTTATGCAAAAGGCTCTTTGCCAAACACAGAAAAAGTTTGTGATGAAATTTTGTCTTTGCCGTTATATCCAGAATTGACGGAAGAGCAAGTTGAGTTTGTTTGTAAATGTATTATTAAGTTTTAATTTATCAATATGGCGTAAGAGGTGTGTTAGATTTTAAGCAAAAAACAAACTTATCATTTTTGTTATAAAAGCGAGAAAGATTGCTGGAATACCGATTAGAAAGCTTTTTGCCGCGGCTGGATTAGATGAAATGATTTTTCTAATACTAATTTTTTCTGCTACTTTTTCATTTGATGAAACTGCCATTTCAATATCTTCTGCTGAACCCGTGATACTTTCAGTAAATGCCGATGCCAACAAATAACTAAAATAAGCAAATGGGCAAATCACTAATAAATGAAATAAAAAGTATGCCAGCAAAATAGGCAATGTAACTAATGCGATGATTTGCCCCAAACAACCTAACGAAAAAGAACTATTGGGCATTCTTTTTGCTCCTAGCCCTACTGCCCAAACTGATGAAATAATACCTAAGAATATAAAGTTATCGCTTAAAAACTTGATTGGATTAGGAGAGGTCATATCATCTATTCCATCAAAGTCTTTTAATATATCTGATTTTTGCACAAACCCTAAACCTGTTCCATAATAACCAATAATCGTAAGTACGAAACCAATTTTATTTAACCAAGTATCTTGACCATATTTAAACAGCAAAATCAATTCACCTGCTATTAGTAGTAAAAAAATTGTGATGACAAGGATGTATAAAGTTTGCTTTTTCATAATACCCATTATACAAATCTGTTTTTAAAAATCAATAAGCAATTTACTAATTACCAATTACTGCTTCCACAACTTCCTTCCTCTCAGCCACCCTCCCAGCAAAATAAGCCAAAATGACCCCCATTATAAAAAGCCCAATATTCAAATAAAACGGAAAATTCTTATTCATCGCCGAAAGATTTCCTGCAATCCAACCAAATGGTGACGTGAACAGAATCACAATCACATACAAAATAGATTGAATGCGTGCGCGTTCTTTTGGGTCTACTGCCAACACAATCATTTGATCTAACAATGGGCTAACAGCCGCCATACTACAAGCCTCTAGAAAAACACT
>DQGV01000165.1:10331-10747 GCA_003524705.1 Anaerolineae bacterium
ACATACCCTATAAACCCAACCAACATCGGCATTTTGAAATGCATTCTTGAAATCTTTGGCATGACGGTGAAATAAAACACCAACATAATCGCGGATTTGATAAATGGGAAAATCGCCAAGTTTTCAGTAGCAATTTGCAGTTTTTCCGTCACAAAGATAGACCAAAAATTATTACTGACTAAAACTGTAATACTCATCACCAGCATAATGCCTGCTGTTAATAAAGTTTGAGGCGTGCGAATCAAATCTCGTAAAACATCTTTGTATCCACTTAAGATATGAAGAATATTTTGTTCTTTGGTTTCCACCAAACGGATTTTCCCCTGAACAGTTTCCTCTGTCCACAAATAAGTGAGTACTGCTTTAAGGGTAAACATCACTGCCGCAAAAATATATAAACCTCGCATGGTTGGCAC
>DQGV01000165.1:11045-19193 GCA_003524705.1 Anaerolineae bacterium
ATTGGCAATATAAATCCAAGTGTAAATATCAACAATTTGGTCTTTTTCTGCATCTTCCACCAACAAACAATTCCAAGAATTAAGTGTGATTCTCCACAGGCTGTTGACAACACCAGCAATTAAGAAATACCAAAAGTTTTGAGCAAAAGCAGAGATGATAGCAGGCACACTCCAAGATAAAATATCAAAGATTAAAGTGGTCAATCTTCGACCCAATTTATCCGTCACTGCCCCGCTGATTAATGCCAGAAAAATTTGGAAGAACCAACTGACACTTAAAATTAAACCAATTTCTTTTTCAGAGAGTCCAATGGCAAGCATATAAAGCGAAACATAAGGCATGTATAAGTTAAACGGAATTCCCCATAACGGTTCAAAGTAAACACATCCGCGTGGGTTGCCTTTCAAACTTAATAATGCCGTAAACAAAGAGTGATTTTTCAAGAAGCCTCCAAAACAAAATTCAAACAATTATACGCCTAGTAAGAAACAAGGACTATAATTCAAGGAATGGCATTCATCACCTTGCCCACGCAAACACAGCATGAAAATCTGCGACCTCTTAACATATTAAGAGACCTACCCGCCGTTGCAGATTTAATTGAGCAATGTTTTTCCGAAACAATGGATAACGATGGCAGACGCTATGTGCAAGACATGCGAAAAGCCGGTAAAGATAATTCATTTATCAAATGGGCAAATCGCGTTGCTGATTCAACATCACTGCCGCTCACTGGTTATATCTGGGAAGAAAATAATCAAATCGTTGGCAACATCAGTGTCGTGCCATTTCGTCATCGCGGAAAAAAGTTATATCTCATTGCCAATGTTGCAGTACATCCAAACTATCGCCGCAAAGGAATCGCGCGTGCATTAACCAAACGCGCCTTACAACATATCCGCGAAAAAAAAATCAAAGATGTTTGGCTTCACGTCCGCACCGATAACCCCGAAGCCATTTTGCTTTACACAAAACTTGGATTCAAAGAATATGCCCGCCGCACCACTTGGCAAACAATTGCAGGAAATTTTGATGTTAAAAATCAGGATATTCAAATCACCAAGCGACATCCAAACTTTTGGCAGACACAGCGTCTGTGGCTTACGCGCCTCTACCCTGACGTTTTAGCATGGCACCAAACCTGGAACTTTAACTCCCTTCGACCTGGTTTTCTGAACTGGTTGTATTTATTATTTACAGATGTTAATATCCGTCAGTGGGTTGCGTTGAAAGATAACGAACTGCAAACCGCCTTGGCTTACATTCCGCATGGGCGTGGAGAAAGTCTATTTGTAGCAACAGGTGAAAAGTCAGACCCCGAAGCGGTAACAGCAGTCTTGCTTCAGGCTAGAAAAGATTTGCTTCATTACTATCCAAAACTCACTTTAGAATTTCCCATCAGTGATTTTGATTCTGCTATTCAAGCCGCAGGCTTCAAACAAATCCGCACGTTGATTTGGATGCACGCAACTTTATAAAATATTTTTCGTATGTTATGACGTAAAAGAAGGAGTTCAAATGACAAGATTTATTTTGCGTTGGGCAATTAATGCAATTGCATTATATGTAGCCGTGTTGATTGTGCCGGGCATTGAGTTTCGCGGCGACTGGACCGGCGTATTGTGGTTGGCTTTAATTTCAGGTCTGTTGAATGCCTCAGTGCGACCCGTATTAAAGTTTTTAACTTGCCCACTGATTATTCTCACACTTGGTTTCTTTACAATCTTCATAAACACTGCCATGCTTTTGCTCACTAGCAGAATTGGTCAAGCCCTTGGCATTGGCATCACGGTAGATGGATTTTGGACTGCAGTGCTAGGCAGTTTGGTGATAAGCATTGTAAGTATTATTATGAGTTTGTTCTTGCGTGATGAATTGAAGAAAAAGTAAGTTTATAAAAGCGGATGTTACAACATCCGCTTTTATTTTATATGCAAAACAGAAACTGTCATCATGATTTCAATTAATTTTGAGTTGTTGATGAGCAAAAGAAAAATAAAAACCAGTAAAGTAATTTGAAACCAAAGTTTATTTGCAAGTTCTTTCCATGCTAAGGCAAGAAATAAAATAATAGCATACGTCCAATTTGATGAATATAAAAACACATCTCTACCATACCGCATGTGCAAAGCAAAAGAAAAAAGTGTAATTAATATAAAAGCAAATTGAAAGCGGTTATCTTGTTTGAAAATATTTTTTAGGAAAAGTACGATCCCTAATAGCATAAACCCAGCCCAGAGATAAACAACGAAAGAACTAAATGAATCTTTATACTCTGCAACGCGCAGTTCCCCCTTCGTAGTAGCCAAGAACATCCAGATTTTTATAAAGGGGATATCCTCTTTAAATAAAATGGGATAAGGTGCGACAAAACTATTGAATGCCATTACTCGCACTAAATAGTTTGCACGTTGTATTTCTATTGGAAAGACATTTTTTTCTTCGTATTGCAAAGTAGAAACATCCCACAAGTAAGGATGTGCTTCGGGGTAAATAAAATTATTCAATAAGTTTAGCGGAATAATTAACGCCCCAACGATTAATCCATATTTCACCAACTGCCAAACATCTCTTTTGACCATAAAGTGAGCGATACCAGTTTGGGCAATGTTTGAAATGGTAATTCCAAATGCGGCAAGCCCAGTGACAACATACGTCCACATGGGTGCATTTTTAAGTAAAAGAATAATAAAAATTATCGCTGTGGTTCCTAAAAATCCATAACTTTCGATAATGGAACCAAAAATAAGTTGAGAAGTAGAAGCTCCAAACAATGAAGCGATTAACAAAGCATAGAGTGAATTTGAAGCTTTTTCTTTTACAAAATACCAAACGAGAAAAACTGCCAAGGCACCGGTAAGAGCGATTAAAACAAACGAAGCGTAGAGCAAGTTGCTTTTCAGGAAAATTGAAATCAGATTTCCCCATGGGCGGACAATAATTAAGATAAATGGATGGACAGTTCTCCAATAGACATCTTCATAGTTTTCTGTGCCAAAACGAGAACGGTAGAGTTTAGCGTCTGTGTCAAAGAAGATATCGTCAAAGTTAAAGAGAGGTTGGTTAAAAATATTGGCTAGTAAAAAATAGATTGAAAAGAAAGTGAGTGAGAGCAAAACTCCATTTATGTTTTTGTCAATAAAAGAAAAAAAACGAGTTTGATGAAAGCTTTTTGAGTGAGTAAATGACAATAACCAAATCGAACAAGGAAAGGCAATCAATATTCCAAGAATAAACCAAATCAATAAATGTGCTTGGATTTGATAAAAGGCAGTATCAAATAGCAAAGGAAAGCGGCTTGCTGTCTTCGTAAGGCATAGCAAAAAAACAATTAATGCCAAGAAGAGAGATGTGGCTATCCACGATTCGGTTGGTTTAATCTTAAAATGGTCTTTGATTTTACTGGTTAAATAATAAAAAGATAAACCTATAAAAGTATGAAGAATCATTGTAAGTAATAAAACTTCATATAGGGATTTATAAAAATAATCTAGAAAGCCGATAGATATGTAACTTATCGGTATGCCAATTAACCAAGCTGAGAGAAGGCATTTGTTTAACACGAATTTCATTTTATTTGATATGCAAGGCAGATGTGTTAAGCATTGTCAATATTAATTGCGCATTGTTGATACATAATAAAACAATGAAAGTCAGTAAGATAATTTGAAACCAGTGTTTGTTTGCAAATTCTTTCCATGCGAGGGCGAAGAAGAGAATAAGGGCATAGGTCCAATTTGCGGAGTAGAGGAATACGTCCATGCCGTAGACGAGGTGGAGGGTAAAGTTGAAGAACAGAATCAGGATGAAGGTCAGAAAGAAGCGGTTATCTTGTTTGAAAAAGTTTTTTAGGAAGAGTAATCCGCCAAACGCCATGAGTCCCATCCAAAAATAGGCAAGGAATGTGTTGAATGTTGTGTTGTAAGTGGCAAGTAGCATGGGGTCACCATCTATGGCAGCGCGGAACATCCATGTTTTGACAAATGGAAAACCATCGTCAATGATGAGTGGGTTGGGTGAGACGATGCTGTGTAAAACCATTACACGCCCAAGTAAATTGGCGCGTTGATAGTTGGCTGGGAATGAGTTTTTGTCTTCTCCTGCTAAACTGGCGAACTCCCAAAAGTAAGGTTGTGAATTTGGGTAGATAAAATTATTAAGCAGTGATAGCGGCACAATTAATGCAAGGATAATCAAGCCATATTTTATTAGTTGTTTTATATCACGCTTGATGAAGAAATGTGCAATGACTGTTTGTGCAATGTTTGAGACGGTGATTCCAAATGCAACTAGCCCTGTGATTACTAAGGCGGGGAGTGATTTGTCTTTGATTAATAAAACGAGAAAAATCAACGCCACTGTTGATAAAAAAATATAGGTTTCCATAATCGAGCCAAAAGCGAGCTGTGTGGATGAGGCTCCGAATATGGTTGCGATGAGTAAGGCGTATAAAGAATTTTTTGTTAGGTGTTTGACGAAATACCAAACTAAAAAAATGCCAAATGCCCCAGCCATTGCATTGGTGATATATGCCGCAAAGAGCATGTCCCCTTTTAGAAATAAGGAAATCGTAAAAACGATTGGACGGATGATGATTAAGACGTAAGGATGAAAAGGTCGGTAGTAATAATCGGCATAGTTTTCTGTGCCGAAGCGTGTGCGGTATAGATTCCCATCTGCGTCAAAGAAGATGTCATCCGCATCGTATTGAGGTTGGTTGAAAATGATACAGAAAAATATATACACACAGAATAAGAGAATAGAGGCGAGTAATCCGTTTATGTTTTCATTTAGAAATTGATATAGGCGGGTTTGTTGAATGTTTTTCTTGCGTAACCATATTAAAAAACAAAAGGAAGCAGGAAGAGAGAGAATTAATGAAATAAAAAAGTAAACAAGCACACTTGCTTCAATTTGGTATAAAGAAATATCTACAATGTTGGGGTATTGTATTGCTTGATTTATTAGTGCGAGTAGAAAAATAAACAAAGATATGAAAATAATACAAGCAATGCTAGTTTGAAATGCTTGTACTTGAAAATCGGCTTTGAGTTTGCCCAGCAGATAATACAAAAAACAGATTGTGAGAGTGTGAAGTGAAAATGTAACCAAGCCGATTTCAATGCTTGATGTATAAAAATTATTAAGAAACCCAATCAATGGATATATAAGAGCGGCAGTGACAAGCCACGAGATGGTGAAGCGAATGTTCGTCATTTGATGTGCAGGGCAGATGTGCTAAGCATTGTCAATATTAATTGCGCGTTGTTGATACATAATAAAACAATGAAAGTCAGTAAGGTAATTTGAAACCAGCGTTTATCTGCAAATTCTTTCCATGCCAGTGCAAGAAAGAGAATTAATGCATACATCCAATTGACAGAATACAGAAAAATATCTTTGCCATAGCGCATGTGAAGGGCGAAATTAAAAAGCAAGATAATGATAAAAGTAATTTGATATCGATTATTTTGTTTGCGTATATTTTTCAGAAAAAGAATACCACCTAATACGACAAGTCCAAGCCATGCATAAGCTGTTACATTTTGTAACAAAGTTTCATAATTAGCAAGCCGCATTGGGTCTTTTTTGATAGAGGCACGGAACATCCACACTTTGAGGAATGGAATTTCTTCTTGTAAAATTAAAGGCTCAGGGGCGACGATACTATTCAACACCATAACACGCCCTAAAAAGTTGGCTCGTTGTGGTACTGGCGGAAACTGATTATGTCCCTCACCTTGATAGGAAGTTAAGTCCCAAAAATAAGGTTGTGATTCAGGATAAATAAAATTATGTAATAAAGTTAATGGAACTATAAAAGCAGTGACAATTAATCCATAGATGATAATTTGTTTGATATTGCGTTTGATGAAGAAATGAGCAATCACCGTCTGCCCGAAATTTGAAATGGTAATTCCAAATGCTACCAAACCTGTAATCACCAAAGCAAACAGCGGTTTATCTTTCAAAACCAAAACTAAAAAGATGAGTGCAGTTGCGGCTAGAAAAATGTAAGTTTCGATTAAGGCACTAAACACTAGTTGCGCGGCAGAGGCGCCAAACAATGTTGCAATCAACAGAGTATATAAATGATTGCTTACAAAATGTTTAATGAAATACCAAACCAGAAACACACACAACGCGCCGGCGAAAGCGTTTAGTACAAATGCACCATATAATGTGTTGCCCGCAAAAAATACAGAAAAAATACTAACGAATGGGCGGATAATGATTAGCACAAAAGGGTGAACAGGACGAAAGTAATAATCACGCACGAGTTCAGTAGCGAAACGTCTACGCCACAGAAAAGCATCTGAATCAAAAAAAATATCGTCCACGTCAAAAGCAGGTTGGTTGAAAATTGAAACGAATAAAAAATAAATACAAAAAAAGATAAGGGCAAGTATTAAGCCATTACGATTTTCGGCGATAAATTGATTCTTAAAATTGAATATTAACAAAATGGATATGAGAATTGCAAATAAAATCCAGACGTTGATAACAAGTGAGTTTGTATGCGCCTCAAATAGACTGGAAAATTGTTTCGCCATTTGAAACAGACTCCACGCCCAGGCAATGAGCATAACAAATAGAAAAACTGTTAGGCTAAATTCAATTTTGTTTCTTTTAAAGAGTAATTTGAGATTCATAATTAAATTAGATATAACAAGCCCCAAAGTAGTAGAGCGAGATTTATCTCGCTCTACTTAAGGTTTTGTACCAATTGCAAAAATTCGTTCCATTCTTCTTCAAAGAAGTGAACGGTGACGTTGTTCATTTCGACGTGGTAGGTGGTTTCACCATCTGGTTCTTCGGCTTTCCAAGCAAGGAAGTTTTCAGTTTCGGCGAGGGTTTGTGTTTTTGGTTCGTTATGGTTGTTCATTTTATTACTCCTGTTTGTTTATGAATGTTTAGGCGTAGATTAAGTCTTCTTTTTGAGGCGCAGGCTGAGGTCACGAAAGAAGCGACGAATCCAAACGATGATGCGTGAGCCGGGCGGAGGTGGCGCTTGAGTCTGTTCTTTTTCGGGGAAGGGGTCAAGGTCTAGCATTTTTCGCATGATGTAGTTCCACATCAATAAAGTTGTGGCGAGTAAAGGCGCGGCAACGACGACTCCAAGAAAACCAAATAAATTGGCGGCGATGATGGCGGCGACTAAGACGGCGGCTGGGTGAACTTTGAGCGCATCAGACATAATGCGTGGGGATAAGATATTGTCGAAGATTTGGTCTATGATGATGGCGACAATTAAAACAATTAGTGTGTAAGCCCACGGCTCCATGCCAAATAGTTTGAAGACTTGAAAGTATGCAACAATGACTAAGATGCCCCAATTAACGGCAGGACCAACATAAGGAACGAAACGAGCAATGCCTGCTAAAACTGCAAGTGGAGCGGCGTAATTGACACCAAGTACTCCTAATGCAATTGAGTAGATAATAATTGTTAAGAAGAATAAGATGATTTGTCCGCGTAAGAAGGCGTTCCAAATTCTTCCAAGTTCGCGGGTGAGACGGGCAATATCTTGTGCGTAGCCGGGAATATCTACTGTGACCATGCGTTCACGTAAGCCACCACTTTCTGCAAGCACAAAATATGAGACGAGCAATACGAATAATGTCCAGCCAAAAAAGTTTGCGGCACTTCCAGCCACTGAACCAAGAAGTGTGCCTGTTTGGCTTAATAAAGGTTGTATAGCACCTAATATTTGTTGACTAATTCCATTTAAGTCTAAAGTTCTAAGGTCTAAAGTAAATGGACCGATTTCAAAAACTTGTTCGGATACTGTTTCAATTAATTCAGGTAAGTTTTGAATTGCATTTTGAACGTTGGTAATTAAGTTTTGAATTTGTTGTGCTAAACCAACGCCACCTAGTGCAAGTGAGCCAATTAAAAGGATGAGAATAATTAAATAAATAACACCAACTGATACTCCCCAAGAAAACTTTAATCTATGCTGAAAAAATACAGCAAGAGGATAGATAAGATAAGAAACCACTAATGCGATGAGCAAAGGCGTAATCACTGCTTGTGAACTTACGATTAATGCGCCAATCAATACAGTTAAAGTAAGGGCAATAACAAGTTTGGTATTTCCGCCCCAAGTTGGAGAGTTGGTCTGATTTGTCTCTGTCATAGTGTGA
>DQGV01000434.1 GCA_003524705.1 Anaerolineae bacterium
GGTCTACCTTCAAGAATAAACTTGTTAAATATTTGTTGAATATCATTATCGCTTGAAAATACCCAAACTTGGATATCTCCGCTTTGGTCAGGATGTGCTTTTCCCCATTCAGGAGTTATTTGATTTAGATTTGTAATTTTGCCAGTAAACATTTCTTGGATTTGTTGAAAATTTACAACAGGAGGTCTTGCATTATTCATAACAACCACAATCTCCTCTTCGCCAATCTGATACGCATTCCCCAATAAAATTTCAGGCTCACCAAGTTGAAAACGGATGTCAGGTTCTTGGTCTGTCACTTTCAAAATAATAGACAAGTCATTTGCACAAGCGTAGACTTCATTCATTTGGTTTTCAGTGAATGGGGAATAGTTGATAGTGATGACTTGATTCGGTGTTGTTGGTTGTGGTGTGGTGCAAGAGATAAGGAAAGAGGAAAGAAGAAAGAGATACCACTTTCCACTTTCTACTTTCCAAAAATCTTTCCTCTTTCTTCTTTCTTTAATTACCACTTTCTCAACAACTCCGAAATTAACTTTACTCTTTCATCTAAACTATTTTCAAAAATAAATTCTCGTTCTGAATGATACCCTTCACCCACTGCACCCATTCCATCTAGCACAGGGATACCAAGCGGTGCAACAAAGTTTCCATCTGAACCGCCGCCTGACCCGCCTGCTTTTAATTCAATACCAATTTCTTTGGCAATCGCTTTTGCTTTTGCAAATGTATTTTCCATAATTGAATCAAATGGCATAGGTGGACGATTCAATCCGCCCGTAATATGAAGCAATGTTCCATCTAAAATTGGTTTTAGTTTATTCATTTCGGACTCAAGTCGTTCCCATTCGCCGGGTTGCATCACACGCACATCTACTTGAATTGTACATTCATCAGGCACAACATTTGAAACCGTTCCGCCATTAATCACGCCAACATTCAGCGTAGTTTGTTTTGAATAATCAGTTAACTTTTGAATCTTGAGAATTTGATGCGCCATCTCTTCAATTGCATTGCGACCTTTTTCATGGTCACCACCTGCGTGAGAAGCAATGCCTTTCGTCTTCACCCAAAATTCGCCAACACCTTTGCGCCAAGTTTTCAAAGAGCCATCTACCAAAGCCGATTCCATCACCAACACCAATTCAGATTCTTTAGCAAGCTTTTCAATTAAATCTCGTGATGTTTCACTGCCAATTTCTTCATCGGATGTACACAACAAAGTGACCGAACGAGCCATTCCATTTTTAATCGCATCTTCAATTGCACCTAATGCAATGACGATACCTGATTTCATATCTAACGTGCCAGGACCAAAAATTTTCCCATCCGCTTCACGATATGGCATTTTATGGATTGTATTTAATGAAAAGACTGTATCTAAATGACACAAAAATAAAATTTGATTCTTTCCGCTTCCCCACTTCGATATGACATGATTCCCAGTTTCGACATTTTCTACAGTTTCAACATGCGCGCCAAGCTTTCGCGCCTCTTCCGCAACAATGAGACCGACTTTGTCAACCGCGGCTTTATCATGTGATGGGGATTCAGTTTCAACAAGAAGTTTGAGGAGAGATTTTGTGTCCATAATTATCTAATCACCAAAACAATAATACCCACAATTAAACAATAGGTTGAAAAAAGATAAAGTGAATTATTCCTTAAGTAATTCAACAACCACTTAATAGACATCCACCCCACAATTGCAGAAGTGACAAAGCCTGTCATCAGAATTGGCATAAATTCAGTTGTGTTTGGTAAAGCAATCACTTGAATAGATTCATAAATCCCTGCGGCTAACAAAATCGGCGCAGACATTAGAAATGCAAAACGTGCCGCTGAAGGTCTGTCAAAGCCACGGAACATGGCTCCAGTCATCGTCGAACCAGAACGTGAAGCGCCGGGAAAAATGGCTAAGATTTGAAATAATCCTACAGTCAAAGCATCTAACCAAGTTGCAGATTCAAGTGTGCGATTCTTTTTATCAAAATATTCTACAACAAACAGCAATATAGCCGTAAACAATAGACGAATCCCAGCCCACAACAAAGAATCCGCAGACATTTGTTTAACGAAGTCTTGTAATAAAAATCCAGCAATCAAAGCAGGGATTGTGGCAACAATAATTAGCCAACCAAGACGAGAATAAAAATCTTCAAATGGCTTTTTATTTTTTATGCCTAATAAAAATGCTTGCACTATATGCCAAATGTCTTTCCAAAAGAAAGCCAACATAGCAAGCACAGTACCAAGTTGGATGATGACATTAAATGAAAAAGCTAAATTATCTGACGGAAGCCCAAGCAAATAAGTGGTGATGAATAGATGAGCAGTAGATGAAACGGGAATAAACTCAGTTAATCCTTGAACAATGCCGAGGATGATTGCATGTATAAAATTCATTGAGATTCTCTATTCGGAAATTTTTCTCTTGGCATTATTTGCCCATTGACCTAGCAACTCCGGCACACGCGACTCAAATGAGCCATCAGCAATATAAATGCGGATTTGTTCCATCAATCTTATTAATGCTCTCAAGTTATGAATTGAAATCAACGTGCCTGCTAATAATTCTTTGGCGACGATTAGATGACGAATGTATGCGCGTGTGAATGTTTTACAGGCGTAGCAGTCGCAGGTTTCATCTATTGGACGTTCATCACGAGCAAAAGAGGCGTTCATCAAATTGAGGCGACCTTCCGGCGCGAAGGCAGAATGATGGCGTGCGAGTCGAGTTGGGAGGACGCAATCAAAAATATCAACACCACGAACAACACCATTGATTAAATCTTCTGGCGTGCCAACGCCCATGAGATAACGCGGTTTATTTTCAGGGAGTAAAGGCATAACAACATCTAATGTGTCGTGCATTTCTTGCTTGGTCTCGCCAACGGAGAGACCACCGATTGCAATGCCGGGCGTCCCTAAAGAAGAAATAAACGCAGCTGATTCAGTTCGCAGGGTAGGGTTGACGCCGCCTTGTACAATCCCAAATAATGCTTGGTCATTGCGAGTCTTCGCTTTGACAGAACGTTCTGCCCAACGATGAGTCCGCTCCATTGCTTTTTTGATATAAGCAGAATCATTGGGGTCAGCACATTCATCAAATGCCATGATGATATCGGCGCCGAGATTTTCTTGAATAGCAATTGACTTTTCAGGCGTGAAGCGATGCGTGGAACCGTCAATGTGACTTTTGAAGGTGACACCGTCTTCATCAATTTTGCGAGTTTGTGCTAATGAAAAAACTTGAAAGCCACCTGAATCAGTGAGCATGGGATTGTGCCATTGCATAAAATTATGCAAGCCGCCCATATCGCGGACGAGTTCATCGCCGGGACGCAGATATAAATGATAGGTATTGCTCAAGACAAGCGAAGCGTTGATTTCTTTTAAATGCTCAGGCGTTAAAGTCTTAACAGTGGCTTGTGTTCCCACAGGTGCAAAGACTGGCGTGATTAAGTCGCCATGCGGTGTGGAGAAAATTCCCGTGCGAGATTTATTGTTTTTGGCTGTGATT
>DQGV01000373.1 GCA_003524705.1 Anaerolineae bacterium
GCGGATGATTCCCACTTCAGGAGCCATCGGTGGCATTTGATTGAGTCGTTCCACTTCTTTCAATGCAACTTTCTTGGCTTCTTCTGGTAACTTCGCGGCTTCAACCTTTTTCTTCAAATCAACTGCATCGCGCGTGAAAACATCACCTTCGCCTAATTCAGTTTGAATTTGTTTCATCTGCTCGCGCAAATAAAACTCACGTTGACTTTTATCTACTTCATCTTGCACGCGCGAATGAATTTCATCTTCCAATTCAAGCACATCAACTTCTTGTGCTAACAAAGTAT
The DNA here is from genome assembly GCA_003524705.1 of Anaerolineae bacterium. The sequence continues at coordinate 288 of DQGV01000373.1, forward strand.
TCAATTGGCTCAAACGTGTTTTCGGGTCAAGGATTAATAACAAACGCAATTTTGCTTCATACGTCAAAGCCAATGAAGTTGCAATCATATCTGCTAACCAGCCGGGCTCAGAGATATTTAATGCAAACAAATGTGATTCTTCTGGAATCGAACGGTCTAATTGAATACAACGTTCAAATGAATTTAATACCGAACGCATCAAGGCTTGTGTTTGTTTATCCGCCGTTGTGGGTTCATGAATCACACGTGCCCGAACTTTGATATACGGCTTCAAGCGAATAAATTCAACAATCTCAACTCGTCTACGTCCTTGCACCAAAGCCGAACGCGAACCATCAGGCATATTCAACAAACGCCCCACTGCCATCTCTACACCGATTGGTAAAAAGTCTTCTGCGCCGGGGTCATTCGTTTCAGGGTCACGTTGCGTCAAACCAATCACAGTATGTTCGCGTGCTAATGCATCTTGCAAAGCCAATAATGATGCTTCACGTCCAACAAAAATTGGCGAAACCATACGCGGGAAAATCACCATATCACGCAATGGCAAAACCGCCGCTTCAATAAAACCCTCTTCATTCGGTTCTAAATTTGGAATACGATATAACTCTTCCGTTCGTTGCGAAAGCGTTAAATCAAAATTATCTTCTTCAGTCCAATTTGGTTGACTCATTCAAAAACTTCCATTCTCGCATTACTTCCGCCGTTACAAACATCGAACCAGCGGATAATACAATGCTACCATCTTTTGATGATAATTCTAACGCACGCTTCAACGCCTCTTTGACAGGAAAAACCGCTTCGGACTTAATTTCAAGTTGGTCCGCCAACTTGACAATTTTTTCTGCCTCCAACGCCCGCGGATGGTCTGCTTTGGTGACGATAATTTTTTCCAATCTTGATTTCAATGCGGAGAACATATCCAAAATATTTTTATCTTCTGATGCACCAAAAATTAAATAAACTTTTTGATTTGGAAAATGTTCTCCCAAAGTTTGATCCAGCCGCAGAAAAGAATCATGATTATGAGCAGAATCAAATATCAGCGGAGGATTGAGGCGGGCAATTTCAAATCTAGCACGCCACCTCACGTTTGCAAATCCATTTTGAATCTGTTCATCTGAAATTTCAATTCCACTTTGTTTCAAAGCCGCATAAGCAGTGGCGGCATTTTCGATTTGATGTTTTCCTAATAAGGGAATTTTTAATTCGACCGTAGACGATTGACCGTTGACCGTCCATTGTCCACCGTCCACCGTCATTCTTTGACCCTGCAAATTTGATTTAAGTAATTCATATGTTATATCTTTTCCAATCAAAGTAAATTCTGAATCATTCAATTTGGCTACGCGCAGGAGAACTTCGAGAGCCTCATCTTTTTGAGGTGACGAAACCACTGGAATCTTATTTTTGATAATGCCCGCTTTTTCGCCAGCAATTAATGCAAGTGTATTTCCCAACACAGCCGTGTGGTCGTAAGACAACGAAGTGATAACCGAAACATTGGGCGTGACAATATTGGTTGCATCTAGCCGCCCACCAAGCCCAACCTCAAACACAGCAGCATTGACGTTATATTTTGCAAACGCCAGAAATGCCAAAGCCGTTGTGATTTCAAATGTAGTTAACTTTTCAATCTTGGCAACATGCGGTTTGATTTCATCAACCAATTCAACAAGTTGTTCGTGTGAGATGGGTTCACCATCAATTTGAATTCGCTCCACAAAATCCAACAAATGTGGCGACGTATATAAACCCGTTTTATACCCCGCCGCTTTCAAAGCCGATGCACATAACGCAGAAACAGAGCCTTTGCCTTTTGTGCCAGCCACATGAATAATCGGATATTTCTTTTGCGGATTCCTCATTGACTCCATCAACGCAAACATACGGTCTAAGTTGAAATCTGCCTTCGCCAATTCAGAAGAATGTTTAAGGCTATAATCCACGAAGGAATAGAGATAGTCTAGGGCTTGGTTGTATTGGGTTTCAATATCGGTCATAAAGAAGATTGTAATATGCAGGTAGGTCAGGTGCAAGAGGATAATTATGGATGATAGATCAAAATACACCCAAGGAGGATATGAAAAATTTCGGAAAGCCGTATTTGCAATGTCAAAACCTGTTCTTGATAAAAGATTCAACGAAAATAGGAATGAATGGATTGTAATTACAAAAAATATATTGTTTAACCAAAAAGGTCAAAAAACATTTTCAAAGCCACCTACAAAAGAAGAAGAAATTATTTTAAAAATAAGAGGTGGTTTTAATGAGATAGCCTTGTCTTATGATTCAATGACAGAAATTCCTTTATATCTGAAAAAGTATCCGCAAAAACTAATATGGAAATCAAAATTCTTGGAGTTTGTTATAGTTAATTATCTCAACGAAGTTTACATTCTCTCTGAGAGATTAGAAGCATACACCAAGAAAATTATTAGGCTATATAAAAAGCACCCTGATATTGCAAAAGTAGAAAAAGAAATCCTGACTTTTGACAAATTATTCAAAGATCTTTTCAATAGTCATAATAATAATCTAAGGGGAGAACATGTTCATGTAAGGCGTTTTGAAGATGATGATCTAAACCGGTTGGTCTATTTAGAGGTTTTATATCATAATGGAAACAATCCTAATGATAAATTTGTAAATAGCGAATACAAAAAAGCGATTGCATTTAATAAAAAG
>DQGV01000218.1 GCA_003524705.1 Anaerolineae bacterium
CAACTCTCTGATCAAGGGTTGGAAGTTGACCAAGGAACACTGTATCCGCTTCTGCGCCGTTTGGAAACGCAAGGCTTGTTGGAGTCTGTTTGGAAGTTGGAAGAAGCTCGCCCGCGTCGTTATTACATCATCAGTGCCGAAGGGAAAAAAATCCTTCCTAAACTGAAAAAAGAATGGTCTGACATTGTTTCTGTAATGAAGAAAATGTTGGCGTAAGGAGAATGAAATGAGTTTAATTGATAGATATGTTGCCGAAGTTAGCAGGCATTTACCTAGTGAAAGCCGTGAAGATATCGAGAAAGAAATTCGCTCGGCACTAGAAGATTCGATTGAAGAAGTGACTGAAAAATCGCAAAAGCCCGTTAGTGATGAAATCGTTTCAGCCGTGTTGAAACAATTTGGCGACCCTGAGTTGCTGGCACAAAAATATAGTCCACGAAAGCGTTATTTAATTGGGCGAACATGGTATGACGTTTATATTCAAGTATTAAAACGCGTGCTTGGCACTGCTCTGCCAATTGTTTGGCTTGTTCAAGTTCTTGTGCAATACCAAGCCTCAGAAAGGTTCGGTCAGGTACTTATCCAATCCTTTGGTACAACCTTCAACATTGGAATTCACGTTTGGTTTTGGGTTACGGCAATATTTGTAATCTTAGAACATGGTGGGTTTAAGCCTTCTGAATTAGATGGTAGTAAACCGCGTGAATGGACTCCGGACCAATTGCCAGCGTTACCAGAGAAACGTCAGATTAGCTATACAGATGCCATTACTGATTTGATGACCAGCCTTGTTTCAATTGTTGGTGGAATCATCTTGTTATCTATATCACCAGAAATTCTGCATCCTGCTTTTCTCAAAGTATGGATACCGATATTTTTGGTCATAGCGGCGTTGATATTCATCCATGATTTATTCAAACTGAAAATTGGCAACTGGACAAAGTCACTAACCCTTACAAATGTGATTTTAGGTTTAGGATGGATTGTACTTTCTATTGTCTTTTTGCTGAGTCGGCAAATTATTAACCCCGAAATTATGAATGCACTGAATACGGCTGTTCCAACTTTTGCAAACACAATTACTTGGTCAATCGGTATCACTTTAGCAATTTTGATTGGAATTTATGCCTACAGCATCTATAACTCGATTGTTATGTCAAGACGTTTACAAAAGCAAGTTGAGTTGAAGGAGAAAAAATGAAACTAATTGAACGTTATGTAAGTGAAGTTGGAAAAAATCTTCCATTGATTAAAGGTCGTGAAGATATTGAAAAAGAATTGCGTTCTACTTTAGAAGATATGTTGGAAGAACGTGCTGAAAAAGCAGGCAGACCTGCTGATGAAGCCATGGAAATTGAGTTGTTAAAAGAATATGGCTCGCCGAATAAAGTTGCAATGACGTATAACCCACAACCGTATTTAATCGGTCCACGTATGTTTCCATTTTTCTTGACGGTCTTGAAGATTGTGATACCTATCGTTGTGATTGTCTTGTTAGTCTTAACTGGTATTCAGGCTGTAACAGAAACGCCGTTGATGGGCAGAGAGTTTATAAACATCATTGGTGATGGATTAGCTGGAATCGTCTCTGCGGCAATTACAGCTACAGGATATATCATTGTGATTTTTGCAATTCTTGAGCGCGTCTTACCTGACTCTGAAATTGATGACTTGAAAACAGATGAAGATTGGAACCCCGCCTTACTCACAGAAAATGACCCTGATTCAGTCAAACGTGGTGACTTGATTGCTGAAATTGCATTTTCTTTCGTTGGGCTTGCCATTTTGAATTTGTATCCTGAAATACTTGGCATGTCTTTCTTTTCGGATGGTGATTTTTTCTTCGTCCCCATGTTTTCAGATATTTTCTTGAAATTCGTGCCGTGGATTAATGCAATCTTCCTTATTGAAATTGTTTTGGATATCTACCTACTCCGTAAAGCAATATGGACAATAGGTACGCGCATAGTAAATATTATTCTCTCAGTTGCTAGTTTAACGTTGGCAGTCGTTTTCATCCGCACAACAGATATTATCGGCTTCACAGCAGAATCATTTGCGAATTCACCTTTCAACCCTGAACAAGCAGAGAAATTCATTACAATTGCGAATGTTGCTTTCAGTATCTCGTTGATTGTGGTGATTATTATTGTGAGCATTGAATTAATCAAAGCAGTGATTGGGTTGGTAAGAAGTTTGAATAAAAAGTAAAAATAAAAGAGAAAAAAGAGACAGTCACCTAAAGGTGACTGTCTCTTTTTATTTTATGTCACCCTGAGCCAAAGCCCTGAACGAAGTAAAGGTGCTGGCGAAGGGTCTCTTAGATAATATCAGAGATTCTTCGCTTCGCTCAGAATGACATACTACTCAATCGAAATAATAAACTGATAATGCGGTTGACCACCTTCTTGCACTTCGATATTAAGATTTGAATATTTCTCACGAATTAAATCAGCAATGCGATTGGCTTCGGCGTGAGTCATGTTTTCACCATAAAACATGCTAACAATTTCTGCTTCTTCAGCATTTGCTTTTGCAAGCAAGTCCATTACGCCTTGTTCTACAGATTCAGATGCGAGTGAAAGTTTGCCATCAAGTAATGCAATCACTTGACCATCTTTCACGCTGACTCCGTCAATTTCAACGGTGCGGGTTGCAATGGTAATTTCACCTGTTTTCACACTGCTATAGGCTTTGGTCATTTTCTCCGCGACAGAATCAAGTTCCCCATCAGGTTGAAGCGCAAGCATCGCGGCAAGTCCTTGTGGAATAGTGCGAGTCGGAATCACATGTACGTTTTTCACAGTCACTTCTTTGGCTTGATTCGCCGCGAGAATAATATTTTTATTGTTTGGCAAAATGATAACTTTATCAGTCGGCAAATTTTCAAACGAAGCCAAAATATCTTGCGTAGATGGATTCATACTTTGCCCACCAGCTACAATATTGGCAACGCCGAGGCTTGCAAAAATTTTGCTCAAGCCTTGCCCTGGTGATACAACCACAACTGCAATCGTGCCGGGTTCAACAGGATTAAACTTAAGTTGTGCGGCTTTTTGAATATCATCCATTTGAGCCAGCAAATTTTCCATAGCAACTTTTGTAATCGTGCCAATGCCCATGATGTAATCAATTGGCACATAACGATTTTCAAG
>DQGV01000014.1 GCA_003524705.1 Anaerolineae bacterium
GCACCTGAAACGCAAATCTTCGTCACTTTTCAGTGGGATGATTTGAATAACATGTTTCCGCAACCCGAAGAAGGCAATCGCCAAAAATTTGCAACCAATTGGGAGCAAGTCGAAGCGTTTGAACCAAATCTAGATGTGTGGGTCATTTCGTCATATCCATATTTTGTTTTTCCCTCTGCTAGTGATATTCCCTCTGACTATTATTCCCCGCTTCTTTCACAGACTATGAAACCTGTTGCCATCGCGGAGGGCGGATTCTCATCTCAACCTGTTGGTTTTGCACAAGGCTCACCCGATGATCAAGTAATTTTTCTTAATGCAGTTCATAATCAATTGGGTTCGCGGTTAGTGTTTTGGGTCAATACTTTGTTAGCAGATTTCAATATGGAATCTTATGCTGGCGAAATGACAAAACAGGGTCGAGACCCAAAAGATGCAGAGGCTTTATCCAATTTTGCGTTTATTGGATTTTTGAATTCAGACGGAACTGCAAAACCTGCAATCGAAATTTGGGATGGGTTTAGAAGAGAATAATTTATTGTTTAGATAAAAACGCAGAAACGATTTGATTAAACTCTTCAGGCTTTTCAACTGGAACTGCATGTCGAGAATCTTGAATCACAATTAATTCTGCATTTCCCATCTTTGGTACAAATGCTTCTTTAGCAGATACAGGTGTGTAATCGCCATCTGCTGCCACAACAAGTGTTGGCAGATTAATTGTATGAATTTTATCCGCCACACTCCAATCTACAATCGCTCGTAATGTATTCAGGTATGAACGAATATCATTTTCTGCCCAACGCTCAACAAACATGTGACGAATCTCTGCATGTTCATCTTTAGGGAATAAACGTTTACTTAACACTTCTCCCATTTTTCTCATACCAAATAAGCGGACAATTGCAAAACGTAAGAATACTTGCCAACGGTCTTTCAGCGTGCGAACAACAACTTCTGGACCAGAATTGACAATCACTAATCTTTTTATTAACTCAGGATAATCTACCGCAAGTTGAAAAGCAATCATCCCACCTAATGAAATTCCTACTACATGCACTGGTGCAATTCCTAATGACTTAATCAATTCAGCAGTATCTTTTGCAAAGAGTGACATACTATATGGACCAGATGGCTTTTGTGACTGTCCATGTCCGCGAAGGTCAAAAGTGATGGTTTGATAATTTTTTGAAAAAGTAGGTATCTGCATTTCCCAATCGCGTGTACTTGAACCAAGTCCATGAATAAATAAGATGTTTTGACCTTGACCCGTTGTCTCATAATATAGTTCAATATTATTTACTTTTAACTTTGGCATATTAATATCCTTTTCGATATGCTTTTATGGACAAGCATTCGCAATTTGTTCTTCAAACGTGACGGAAAAATTATGATACCCTGAACCATCACATGCGGCGCGGAAGTAATAATAAGGCGTGGCTTCGGGATATGCGACTGCCATCAGTGCTTCAAGGCTTGGATTTGAAATCGGTGTAGGTGGCAAACCTACATTGAGATATGTGTTATACGGCGAAGGGATTTGTAAATCATTTAACGCCAACGGACTCTTCCACCAAGAATTTTTGTCAAATTGATAGCCCAAAGCATATTGAACTGTTGGGTCTGCATCCAGTTTCATGTTGATTGCCAAACGATTCAAATAGACAGATGCAATCATTGGGGCTTCTTCAATATGAATGGCTTCACGCTCAACAATTGATGCAATGATGACTGCTTCGTAAACAGTCAAGCCGCGATTTTCAAAGGCAGTGATTAAATCTTGTGTCATGCGTTGTGCAAAGTTACGCGCAACGATATCAAGGAATTGGTCAAGGGTTGTTTCGCGCCGCAATGTGTAAGTATCAGGAAAGAAAAATCCTTCCATAGATGTTGCTGATGTGAAATCCAAAACTTGAGGTGGCGTCTGTGCGGCGGAAAGAAATGCTTCGGGTGTAATGCTCAAGCCCGAGGTTGGGAGTGAAGCGGCGATTTCTTCCATCCGCCAACCTGCTAAGATAACAAGTGTTGCATCGGTTGGAGAAAATTTTTGCAAAGCCTTCGCAATATCAATAATAGATTGAGCAGGACTCAAATTAAATTCACCCGCTTGAATGGTGAGGTCAACGCCTGTGTAAACAACGTAATCAAAAAACGCATCAGCATTTGAAATGAGATTTGATTCTTGCAAACGTTGGGCAATTGATGAAATTGATTCACCTGATGAAACGATAAAATTTTGTTCAACACCATTTGGGTTTAATGGCGTTGAGAGTTCATCGCCATACGAAAGCAAACGCGCCGAATATTCAATGCGATTTGAAATCGAAAGATGATTGGCTGGTGGACCATACAATAACGATGCACGCGCGGGGATGTAATAGATAAATGAAAAAACACAAACGAGTGCAATGACAACAAAAATTAATAAGATGAAATAATATTGATAACGTTGGAGATTCATTTTTAATTTACGATTTTGGATTTACGAATTACGTTTTGTTTCAAGATAATTTTGCAAAATAACTACTGCCGCGTATTCATCTTGATGACCTGCACGTTTTTTTCTAGAAACGCCAAGTTCGATTCGTGCGGCGCGAGCGATTTGTGTGCTAAACGATTCATCCACCATTTCTATAGGAATATTTGTTTGATTTTTCAATTCATCTGCAAAACGCCCAGCCCTACGCCCTGCCATGTTTGGCTTGCCATCTTCATCTAACGATTGACCAATGATAATTAATTCAACATCATTTTGATTTGCAATCTCAGCCACTTGCGCCGCGTCAATCATACGGGAAACATGTTTAATGACCTTCAACGGACTCGCAATCGTTTGAGTTGGGTCGCTGAGCGCCAAGCCGATTCTTTTTTCACCATGGTCAATTGCTAAAATTCTCATATATTTTTTCTTAGCCACAGAGAGCACAGAGACCTTTGAGGTTTTTCTCAAAAAACTCTGGTCCTCTGTGGCAAATTTATTTTACTTCAACCGAAATATTAAACGGAATCAACGGTAAAAAGTTCCACCATGAAGGGTTTATCACAATCTGTGGTTCTTGGCGAAATGGAAACGACTCAACCAATTCATCTTTTGCATTTTGCAAATTATGTCCACGAATCACATTGAAGACTTGTAACACATCCACCTGCTTGACCGTGTTTTGACTAATTTGCAATTGAAAACGAGTCACACCATCTGAATCAGTGAAAGGTGTATCAAGTAATTCAAATTGCATTTCATCAATTGTAGAAAAACCTTCGGGAATAGAAGCATTCAAATAAGATGAAGTTAATGTTTGCATATCATTTGCAAAAACATATAACGCCGAAAATTCTGCTTGCATGATTAATGTCAAAGAATCACCTGCTTCATTTTCAAGCGGAGAAAATTCTTCAACCAAAATTTCTTTCAATTCAAGCGTATCTACAATTAAGAAATCTTTGTCAGCAAGTTCAGTGCGCATTTGTGTTTCGGAAAGCAATCTTAATTCATTCAATGTTTCTTCGCGCAAAACGGCACGGTCATTTTCATTTGCACCGATTGCATCTTCATCTTCCCCACCTGATGTGGCTTCGGGGTTTATCACCGTCATAGATAACCCAAGCGGACCTTCAATAGAAATAATTTTTTCAGCATCTACATTCCCAACTTCACCTGCATTCACTGCTTGAATTGGAACTTCCACAATTTGATTCACGCCACCTGTTAAAACAGTTCGGTTCAATGTTTCAAACCGAATCAAATCTACTGTGGCAACAATCGTGCCAGCGGGTATGGTCACTTCACTTGAACTTAAATTTTGAAATTGCACAAACCCTTTGGCTTTTGTTTTCGGTATCGCAATTCGGCTGGTAACTACTTTTGTTTTTTCAACATCTACTATTATAAAAATTTCTTGTGCGGGTATAGCACCATTCAATGAAACTGAATTAAACGATAAACTCGCTTGCACAGGTATCACTGCTGAAACAGTTTTTGATTCGGGAAATAATGTCACTTGTGCACGCGGGATAAATAAACCTGCCAATATCAAAACAGATAGCACCCCGAGTGCAAACAGGCTGATGCGACCCAATAAAGATTTCACCCAAGCAGGTTCTTGGATGCGAACTTCATCACGCTTCTTTCTCAGGTCAACTTGGGGCGGCTTCGGGATTCGTCTCTTTCGAGGCGGAGACTCAAGCCAGGCGTCCTTTTGAGCCGATGATGTTGAATCAAACACTGGAATGTTCAACGATTCTGCATCCCGACGTACATTGTTCCAACGCGTGACCAAGCCTAGTTGTGCACCAAGTGAATCGGCATGGCGTTGTAAGACTTTTAAATCCAATAATCTCAAACTTACTTTTTCATATTTGGGCCACACCAACAAAATACGCGGAGTCTTCGCCCACGAAAGTTTATCGCGGACTGAAATCAAATTATCATGTGATTCGAGGGTGATGATTTTTGTTTTCAAAGAGTTAGTTTGCTAGTTGCTAGTTTGTTAGTTATTTAATTTCCTTGCTTTTTCAATTAACGAAGGCAATGTTTTCAAAAATAAATCAACATGCTCAGCAGTAGAATCTTTTCCGAGTGTTACACGTAGAGAACCCAAAGCCCAATCTCGGCTATGACCTAATGCCGTAATCACTTCACTTGGCTCTGGGTTTCCAGTTTTACATGCCGAGCCAGAAGAACAAGCAAAGCCAGCAGAATCAAGCATTTGCAAAAGTAAATTGCCGTCTACATCTTTGAAAACAAATGAAGCATGATTCGGTAAGCGATTTTGTGGATGCCCTGTTAATTTTGAATCAGAAATTGATTCAAGGACATTTCCAATGATGTAATCGCGCAAAGGTTTTACGTGATTTGTTCTTTCTTCTCTCTCTTCAACTGCCAAACGCAACGCCTCTGCAAACCCAACAATATAAGGAACATTATGCGTCCCTGCTCGCAAACTATTTTCTTGGCTTCCACCTGTTTGATTTGGAATCAAATCAGTTCCTTTACGAACATATAAAGCGCCAACGCCTTTTGGTCCATAAAATTTATGTCCACCAAGTGACATTAAATCCACACCAAGTTTTTCAATATTTACATCTAAATATGCCGCCGCTTGCACAGCATCTGTGTGAAATAAAATATTATTTGCTTTTGCAACTTGAGCTAAATCCACAATCGGATTAATCGTCCCGATTTCATTGTTAGCATACATTACCGAAGCGAGAGAAGTATTATTGCAAACCGCTTTACTCAAAGATTCAACTGTGATTTCGCCATGCTCATTTACATCTAACCATTCCAACAAAAAGCCGTATTCTTTTTCTAATTGAATTGCAGTTTTACTCACAGCAGGGTGTTCTGTTTTTGCAGTCAAAATCCATTTCCCCGAATCACGCCTTGCCATCATCGCACCACGTAAGGCAAGGTTATCTGCCTCAGAACCGCCTGATGTAAAAATAATTTCATCGGCGCGGCAATGCAAAAGCTTGGCAACTTTTTCGCGCGCTTCTTCAATCGTCGTCTCTGCTTTTTGACCGAAGCGATGAATCGAAGATGGATTCCCAAATGCTTCACTAAAATAAGGCATCATCACGTCTAAGACGCGCTTATCCAATGAAGTTGTGGCGGCATAATCAAGATAAATCATAGATTGGAATTATAACCGCTTCACTACTTGACTTGTTGCCTGCTTCTGTTTCCTCAAGTTGATTCTCATCCTCAACTTTTGTTGTACAATCACAGCACAGGAGATACACAATGGTAGAGAATGAATCCGAAGACAGAACCATAATTCCCGTAGAAGAAGAGGCGATGCCCGCGCTTGCGGATAAGAGTCAAGCTGAAGATGAATCAAAAGTAGAAGAGGAATCTTTTCTATCAAGGTTTGGGCGGGCATTTATCAATTTTTTACGCGCGTTGTTGAGATTGGTCTTAATCGTCGCATTGATTTTTGCATTCGGCGCATTGTTTTATTACGGCTTGCCATATATCAATCGCACATTCATCGCGCCAGTGGAGGAGAAT
>DQGV01000282.1 GCA_003524705.1 Anaerolineae bacterium
GACGATGACCACATCCACACCGGCTTTGAAGGCGGCTGTGGCAATATCTTTGTGTGTGCCGCTTCCATCGGAATAGCGGGTGTGCATGTGAAGGTTAATGGTAATTTCGTGCATTTTTATCAATAAATCTTTCTTCTTTCCTCTTTCTGATACTGAAAGAAGATGATTAGTGGCGGTTAAGGTATGGCAAGCAAGTTAAGGTATAATTTGCCCGCTAAATTCAAGGAGAAACAACAGCATGGAAAATATTTTAGATATTGCGTTAATTATAACCTCTGTAGGTTTAATCGTCAGTGTACTTTTGCAAAGCAAAGGTGCAGGTTTAGGTGGTTTGACTGGCGCTGATACAGGCGGTGTGTTTACTGCTCGTCGTGGCATTGAACGCGTCTTATTTTGGGTGACGATTGTGTTGAGCGTGGTCTTTTTTGCTCTGGTCATTACCATCATCCTCATTGGAAAATAATTCAATTAAATTGAAGAGTCTGCTATGTCAATGACGTTAAGTTTTGACATAACAGGCTTTTCTTTTTCTACTTAAAAATGAAACGACTCCGCTGGCAGATTTTAGTAGTTGCCGTCACATTGGTGGTTGTGGCTTTGTTACTATTAAGTCAACAACCTATCACCATTGTTACACTTCCTGAAGCCGCACCAGGTGGAATTTATACAGAAGCATTGATTGGGTCTATGGGCAGGTTGAATCCAATGTTAGATTGGAATAACTCTGCCGACCGTGACATTAATCGGCTTATTTTTAGCAGTTTGATGAAGTTCGATGCACGTGGTTTGCCTCAACCTGACCTTGCCGATTCTTGGGGTGTTTCAGCCGATGGAACGCAATATAACTTTTCAATTCGTCAAAATGCGCTTTGGCATGATGGTACACCCGTCACCAGTGATGATGTGCTTTTTACAATTGAATTAATTAAGAGCAGTGCATCATTATTCCCACAAGATATAAAAGATTTATGGTCGCAAGTAGAAGTGATTCGATTAAATGATAAGACGCTTCAAATTCGACTGCCTGAACCGTTTGCTCCATTTTTAGATTATGCCACTTTTGGCGTTTTACCAAAACATATTTTGGAATCAATCCCTGCTGACCAACTCGCCAGTGCTGATTTCAATTTAAACCCAATTGGTTCAGGACCTTATCGTTTCGAGCGCTTACTTACTAGTGGGGGACAAATCACAGGCGTTGTGCTGACGGCAAATCAAAATTATTACATTGCTCCTCCATTTGTAGAGCAAGTAGTTTTCCGTTTTTATCCCAATGCCGCTTCTGCTTTTGATGCTTACCAAAGTGGTGAAGTATTAGGCATTAGCCAAATAACCAATGAGATTTTAGAACCAGCCTTAAGCGAAACTTCGCTTTCTGTCTATTCCAGCCGATTGCCACAAATGGGAATCGTATTTCTAAACTTGAATAACCCCAGCGTTTCATTTTTACAAAATGAAAAAGTCCGCAGGGCATTGTTACTTGGTACAAATCGTAATGTGATTGTGTCACACATATTGAGTGGTCAAGCCATTATTGCCGATAGCCCGATTCTGCCAAATTCATGGGCATATTATGAAGAAATTGAAAAATTTCCGTATGACCCTGAAACCGCCACTCAACTTTTGAAAGATGAGGGATTTATCTTTGCGGCTGGCAGTGATGTGCGTTCTAAAGATGGTCAGCAAATGGTGTTTACATTGGTTCATCCCGATGATGAAATTCATACCCGTATTGCCCAGTCTATTCAAAATGATTGGACGTTAATCGGTGTGCGAATTAATTTACAACCTGTTTCGTATGATTCATTGGTCAATGACTTTTTGACTCCTAGAAGTTATGAAGCCGCACTGGCAGACATCAATACATCACGCACACCAGACCCAGACCCATATTTATTTTGGCATCAATCTGAATCGACTGGTGGGCAAAACTATTCTCAATGGGATAGTCGCCCTGCTAGCGAATTTTTAGAGACTGCCCGCACCTCAGCCAATTTTGAAGACCGAGCACGCCTCTATCGTAACTTTCAAGTTGTTTTTGCTAAAGAGATACCTTCTCTACCTTTATATTATCCAGTCTACTCCTACGGAGTGGATGTGCAAATACAAGGTGTACAAGTGCCTCCATTGTATGATGTCAGTGATAGATTGGCATTGATTAATGAATGGTACTTGGTCACACGCCGCGCTTTAGAAGAAGCAACTGCAATCCCAGAAACAGCACAACCGTAAAATTTATTTATAAACCTGACAGGTCTTTAAGACCTGTCAGGTTTTAATAAAGGAGAAAACCATGTCTGATGTAAACAAAGCCATAGAGTATGTTCGTGCCAATCAAGAAAAGTTTTTGAAAGAATTACAAGAATTTTCTGCTATTCCTTCTATTTCTACTTTAGATGAAAACAAACCGGATATGCAACGCGCGGCAGAGTGGGTAGCTAAGCAATTAGAGTCATTGGGTATGAATAATATACAAATCATGCCAACAGGAGGACATCCAGTTGTATATGGTGAGTGGATGGGTGCTGGCAAAAATGCTCCCACCATTATGATTTATGGTCATTATGATGTGCAACCTGTTGACCCTATTGAATTGTGGACATCTGACCCGTTCAATGCAGTCGTCCGCGGAGATTATCTTTTTGGGCGTGGCACATCGGACATGAAAGGTCAAGTAGTAGCATCGCTCAAGGCTGTAGAAGCAATTGTGCGCACGGGCGAAGCGAAAGTAAATCTCAAATGGTTAATCGAAGGCGAAGAAGAAATCGGCTCGATGCATTTAGGTGAATTCATCAAAAATAATAAAGAATTATTGGCTTGTGATTTTTGTTTGAATCCTGATGCGGGTTTGATTGCGCCAGATAAACCGACCATTACAACAGGCTTGCGCGGACTTGCCTATTTTGAATTAAAAGTTTTTGGACCCAGCAAAGATTTACATTCTGGTTTGTTTGGTGGCACGGTGCATAACCCCGCCCAAGCATTGATTGAATTAGTAGCAGGCATGCACGATAAAAATGGAAAAATTACGTTGCCTGGTTTTTATGACAAAGTTCGTAAACTCAGCAAAAAAGAACGCGAAGATTTCAAACGTTTACCAACCAAAGATAAAGAATTAATTGCAATGACCGGTGTGCCAGCCTTATGGGGCGAACCACAATTTATTCCAGCTGAACGTGTGGGTGCACGCCCAACATTAGAAGTAAATGGTTTGCTTTCAGGGTTTACGGGTCAAGGTGCAAAAACAGTTTTACCTGCATGGGCAATGGCAAAAATTTCTTGTCGTTTGGTGCCAGACCAAACCCCTGAACAAACTGAAAAACAATTGCGTGCTTATCTCAAAAAGAATGCACCGAAAACAATTAAATGGGAATTGAATTTAATTAATGGTGCTGGTGCGGCATTGGTTGAAACTGATTCGGCAGGTGTACGTGCTTTAGCAAAAGCATTTGAAACTGTGTGGGGCAAGAAACCTTATTTTAAACGTGAAGGCGGTTCGATTGGCTCGGTTGTGTTATTACAAAAATATGTTGGTGCTGATTCTTTATTAAGCGGTTTTGGTCTGCCAGATGATAATCAACATTCACCGGATGAAAGAATGCACTTGCCAACTTGGTATAAGGGCATCGAAGCCTTTACACACTTTTTCAATAATTTTTAGTAAAAATCTTTAGCCACAGAGAACACAGAGTTCACAGAGATTTTTAAGAGATTTTCTCAGAGTTCTGTGTGGCTCATTTTTTTAATCTGCTCCAACAGTAACTTTTTCTTTTTCTAAATCTTCACTCACTGGCAGAGTTGAACTGTCGTCTTTTGGTAATTTGAATTTTAGC
>DQGV01000076.1 GCA_003524705.1 Anaerolineae bacterium
AGCCATACCTGCACGAATATCTGGGCTTTCTAATTTCTCGGCATAAAGCTGAGTTGGACCTTGAATAAGGCAACGATATGGGTCACATAAAATAATTCTTGCACCCATCCCCACTAGTTTATCTGTAAAATACATTCTGCCGGAAAACATCCAATCATGGAATAAAACCGAGCCAGAGGTTTGGGTTGCCACAGTGATAGCAATACTGGTTAAATCAGTCGGGAAAGCGGGCCAAACATTTGTTTTGATTTCAGGTACAGCACCATCCAAATCAGAAATTATTTTGAGTGGTTGTTCTTTCGGAACAAGAATATCATTGCCTTCTACTTGCCAATGAACACCAAGACGATAAAAAACTTGCTTCACCATCTCTAAATGTTTAACACCAGCATTATAAATGCGAATACTTCCACGCGTCACAACTGCCGCGCCGATATAACTAACTACTTCTAATAAGTCTGGTCCAATTGTGTATTCACCGCCATGTAATTCTTTTACACCTTGAATATGTAAAGTATTTGAACCGATTCCATCAATTTTCGCGCCGAGCAAATTTAAGAAATTACATAATTCTTGCACATGTGGCTCAGATGCCGCATTGCGTATTTTTGTTTCGCCTTTTGCCAGCACAGCCACCATAACAGCATTTTCTGTAGCAGTTACACTAGCTTCATCTAACAAAATATCGGCACCCTGCAAACTACTTGACTCAATATCAAACGCACGATTATATGTAACCTTTGCACCAAATGCTTTCAAAGCAAGGATATGTGTATCTAAACGGCGACGACCAATCACATCGCCGCCGGGTGGTGGGAGGTTGATGCCACCTGTCCGTGCGAGCACAGGACCTGCAAGCAAAATAGATGCCCGAATACGCCGACACAGGTCTGGGTCAAGATGTGAAGCGAAAATTTCACGGCTAGTAATTCGCCATGTATTTGAGTCTATTTCATCCACTTGTGCGCCAACGCTTTCAATTAATTTTCGCATGGCAAGAACATCGCGGATTTGTGGAATATTGTGAAGCATAACAGGCTCAGCAGTTAGTAAACATGCCGCCAATAAAGGCAATGCCGCATTTTTATTTCCAGACGGTGTCACTTCTCCACTTAATGGAACGCCGCCTTCAATTAAAAATTCTTCCATTCAAATCTCCTATTTACAAAAAATGCGCTATACAGAATTGTAAAGTGTTGTCAAAATCTTTCTGAAAACATTGCAATCGGCTTACATCAAAAAGATTAACTTTACGGTCTTAATTAATTAGAATTATAATAACTCAAATGACTATATCATTAATCGTTCCTTTTATTGTCGGTTGGTTGGCTGGCATGATTGTCAATTATCTTGCAGATGTTTTGCCAATGACCAGACGGCTCACACAACCAACCTGCTTGCAATGCCACACACCCATTGCTTGGAAAGATTATTTATTTTTTCAGCCTTGTACAAATAATCATGCAAGAAGCAAACGCACATGGATAACACAATCAGTCATCTTTCTAATTAGTATTTATGTTTGGTTTCAAGCACCAAAAATGGGATATTGGCTTGGCATGATATTGTTGATTTACTTAGGCGTAGTCTTTGTAATTGATATGGAACATCGCCTGATTTTACATCCGACAAGCATCATCGGTTCTCTCTTAACGTTGGGGCTGGGGACGTATACCCGAGGCATTGTACCAACCCTTTTAGGTGGTTTATTAGGTTTTGTCATCTTATTAGCATTTTATTATTTTGGCGTGCTATTTGCCCGCTTGCGTAGCAAACGAATGGAAGCACAAGGTCTACCAGCGGATGATGAAGAAGCCCTTGGTGCTGGGGATGTTATACTCGCCACCGTGCTTGGCTTTTTAGTTGGCGTAGATTTAATTTGGTTTTGTATTCTCATCAGCATTTTATTAGGTGGCATTGTTAGCTTTTTCTTAATTGTATGGTTAATTATTTCTGGTAAATATAACAAAAACGCTTTAATGATGTTTATTCCTTACGGACCATACTTTATTATCAGCGCATTTTTAATGATTTATTTTCCAGCCGCAATTCAATTTTTCTTACCCAAATAATGATTGGTATAAAGAAGTTTTTTTCAATAAATCGTAAAAATACCCGTGCGCAAGCCATGGTTGAATTTATGCTGGTGATGCCCGTATTAATTATTCTTTTATACGGCATTATTGAAGTTTCTCGTTTAATATTTATCTTTGCTTCTGTATCAAATGCCTCACGCCAAGCCGCACGCTATGGCGCAGGGGCTGGTGAAGTGAATGATGGGACTACGTTTTATCAAGATTGTGAAGGAATACGTGAAGTCGCAAACGAGTCTGCTATTTTGACAGAGTTTGAAGATATTAACATCACATATGATAGAGGGCTGACAGAAGATGGTGAGCAAGTTCCAATTGTAGATATTGACCCTAACCCAGATTCGGATACCTGCCCAATTGAAGATAACTTAATCCAAAATGGTGACCGTATCATTGTGCAAGTGACTGCAAATTATGAACCGATTATTCAAATTTTGCCGTTAGAACCACTCACTATCGTCTCTGCTAATGCACGCACTTTTTTAATTTCAATCCCAATTTTTGGTTCAGCAGTACCTACAGGTTTCCGAGCAGAATCACCTACACCATCGCGTGTGCCAACCAGTGGAGTTCCCACTGAAACGGTACTACCTACATTTACAAAAGTACCTCCCATTTCAGGCACTCAGGGTATTAGAACGCCATTCAATACTTTGCCACCTACTTTAACCCTAACGCCGTCACTTACGCCTCCACCCACATGGACTTCTTCTGTTACACCAACATTTATCAGTTGTACTGGTGTTACGAATGTGTCGCATGGTGGGCTTGAATTTGAAGATAATACAATGAGTATGAATATTATCAACAATACAGGTCATCGCTTAACAGCGGCACAGGTGTATGTGGAATGGAATCATGATAATGGACATGATGGCAGTGATGCTACGCTTCGCCTAACGCAAATTTTATTTACTGGGCAAACACCGTGGAATGGTAATATTTTTGCACCTTCGGCTTTTATACCAGCATATTATCCATTCATTCCAAATGGCAGCTCAACTGTTGTTTTCGTGTTTAACCAAAATTATGATAATTTAGATGGAACGGAAAGAATTATCATTACGATTGGTACACCCGGTTGTACAAATTACCCGATAGATTCAAGCAAATAATAAAATGAAGAAACAGGAAAAAGGTCAAAGTTTAATTGAGTTGGCAATTAGTTTGCCTGTTATTCTTTTAATTCTTTTAGGCACAATTGATTTTGGCATGGCTTTGTTTTCCTATTCGATTTTGCGCGATGCCGCACAGGAAGGCGCGTTGTATGGTTCATTTAACCCAAGCAACACCGAAGAAATAGAAAACCGCGCGCGAAACATTCTTCCCCGTAGTGATGAGGCGGTTTTTTCATCACCTGTAGATTTAAGAGATACATCCAATATAAGCATTGAAATTGATGTGATTGGTGATGATTGTCAAGGAATCACACGAGGTGTTGCAAATAGCATTCAAGTGAATGTCATTTATCAATATCCTATTTTGATGCCTTTCGCAGGTAATATTATTGGGTCAGATACAATTTCTTTAACTGGTAGTGCTACGAACGTTATCCTTCAACC
>DQGV01000037.1 GCA_003524705.1 Anaerolineae bacterium
AAGACATTGTTAATCACACTGCTGAGGAGATGTGCCTGCCAAATGGTTAAGAAACCAGCTAAAAGTCCAGCAAGAATCGTTAAGGTCAAATGGAAACGTGAGTCGCGGGTGAGGGTGAGGAGTCTACGATGCATATTTCAGTTTGAAGGTTTCATGTTTGAAAGTTGGAAGGTTATAAAACTTTCAAACCTTCCAACTTTTTAACTTACAAACAATTTAATAAACCAAAGTCTTTTTATCTGTACTAATGCGCTTGCGGAAGATGTAATACGTCCAACCTTGATACACCAATACGATTGGTACGAAAATCAACGCTACGATGGACATGACCGTTAATGTATATTGCGATGAGGAAGCATTATAAATTGTCAGTGACCATTCAGGATTCAACGTTGAAATCATCACACGCGGGAACATCAATGTGAAGAATGAAACTTGCGTTAACACAATGTGTAATGCAACACTGAGAAATGCCCATCCCTCCATTTTACGGTTGATGAAAAATGTGGCAATGAGAATAGCAATCACTGCCGCAAGTGGAGTAGAGCCTGGGTTGATTCCAATTTTTGTAGAAATGTCGGTTGAGGTGTAGGTGAAGAATGCTAACAGCACAACTACAATTGCCGCAACTACATATAAGTTTTTCGATAACTCACGCGCGCGTTCTCTTAATTCACCTTCGAGTTTAAGCGTGAGGAAGGTTGAACCGTAAAGTAAGAACACGGAAACCATTGTGATACCACCGAGCAGACCAAATGGATTCAACAGTGTAAACAAATTGCCTGTGTACATCATATCTGCATTGATGGGTACGCCGCGTGCTAAATTGGAAAATGCAGTACCAAGCAACAAAGCACACATAAATGAACCGATAGCAATCATCCAATCAAAAGTGTGTCTCCATTTTGGATTGGCATCTTTTGAACGGTATTCAAATGAAATGCCGCGGATGATTAATCCGATAACTAGCAAGAACAAGGCTAGATAAAATCCGCTGAACATGGTGGCGTACCAATGTGGAAATGCTGCAAATGTTGCACCACCTGCTGTAAGAAGCCAAACTTCATTGCCATCCCAAGTAGAACCAATCGTATTGATAATGGCACGGCGTTCTTCATCTTTTTTGCCGAGGAAGGGTAACAACATACCAACACCGAAATCAAAACCTTCAAGGATGAAGAAACCAATCCAAAGTACGGCAATCAAAATAAACCAAAGGGTTTGTAAAAATTCGTAAGACATATCTTCCTCCGTCTCAATCTTGTGAACCAACTAAAGTCGGCGCAACATCTACTGATTCGTGCATAGCGGCATCAGGTCCAGCCACGATATATTTTTTCATCAAATACACCATTGCAATTGCTAACACGCCATACACCACAACATAGCCAATGAGTGAAATCCATAAATCAACAACAGTCAGGTTTGGTGAAACTGCATCTTCCACTTTTAATAAGCCTTGCACAATCCATGGTTGACGACCCATTTCAGTCAAAATCCATCCACTTGAGTTTGCAAGATATGGCAATGCAATCACCCACGGAACCCACTTCATCCATTTGGCATTTTCATATTTGCCACGTGTTGCCAGCAAGAATAAAAATGACAAGCCCATCATAATAAACCCAATCGTCATCATAATGCGGAATGACCAGTAGGTGAAAACAATGAGCGGAACATAATCACCTGGACCATACAATGCTACATATTCTGCTTGGATGTCATCCACGCCTCGAACTTCGCAAGTGAAGTTGTTACATGCTAGGAAGCTTAATACTGCGGGGACGCGCCACGACCAAACTTCTTGTTTGCCTGTTAAATCTCCAATGGTGATGATAGAAAATGGAGCAGGCGATGAAGTTTCGTAATGCGCTTCAATAGCGGCAAATTTCATCGGTTGCGTTTCAAACATGTATTGTCCATTGGTGTGACCACCAAAGAAAACCAATGTACTGGCGATTAATCCAACAATGGTTGCAGTTTGAAATGAAGTTTTGAACAAACTCACATTTTGTTTTCTAAAAATGTGATACGCACTGACTCCGATAATCAAGAAACTTGCGGTTGCTAAGCCTGCTGAAATGGTATGCCAGAAAAATAACCAACCTTTTGGATTCGTGACCAATGCGAAGAAATCTACCAATTCAGCACGTCCGTTAACTTCGTTAATCACGTAGCCGACGGGGTGTTGCATCCAACCATTGGCGAGCAATATCCAAAGGGCAGATAAATTTGAACCAACGGCAACCAGCCAGATGGAAGCAAGATGCGCTTTTTCTGGAATCTTGGTTTCACCGAAAATCCAAACGCCGAGGAAGGTTGATTCCAAGAAGAAAGAGGTCAATGCTTCAATGGCAAGTGGTGCACCAAAAATATCGCCGACATAGCGAGAGTATTCAGACCAATTCATGCCGAATTGAAACTCTTGCACAATGCCTGTGACGACACCGATAGCAAAGTTAATGAGGAAAAGTTTTCCCCAAAATTTTGCCATTTTGCGAAATTCTTCATCTCGCGTTTGGTAGTAGCGCGTTTGGAAATACGCCACAAACCAAGAAAGCCCCAATGTGAGGGGTACGAAAAGAAAATGATACACAGTGGTTAAACCAAATTGAAGCCGTGAAAGGGTGAGTGGATCCATATATTTAGACTCCTTTGTGATATTTTTCACTAACTTGTGAAAATTGTAACAATCAGACTCGGTTTTGTCAAGAGGCTTTTATAAGAGAAAACCCAAATGAAATTTTGTGGTTGCTTTTCACTAGAAAATTTTGAGGGTGATATAATTTCTGAAATTTAATATAGAGGTAATTCAAGTATGGATATTAATCCAGTCATTTTTAGTTTCAAATTATTTACATGGACAGTCACCCTCACATGGTACGGTTTGATTGTGATGAGTGGTGTTTTAGTGGGTGCATGGTTTGCAGAACGTGAAGTGCGCCGACGTGGTGAAAACGGCGAAACCTTAATTGATGCCATGATATGGCCCGTTGTCATCGGTATTCTTGGTGCAAGGTTGTGGTATGTAGCCAATGCAACACTTGGTGGCAATACATCTTTCATTGATGACCCCATGTCTATCATCCGCCCGCCAATTGCCGGTTTACATTTTTTTGGCGGCTTGTTGTTCGGTGCTATCGCTTTAGTTTTTTATCTCAAACGTAATGGTTATGATGTCTGGCTATTTTTAGATGCAGTTGCCCCGGTCACATTATTAGGTCAAGCAGTGGGTAGGTTAGGAAATTACATCAACCAAGAATTGTATGGTCCGCCAACGACTCTGCCGTGGGGCATTCCCATTGGAGCAGGACACCGCCTCCCGGCTTACGCCGACCTGACTCAGTTCCCTGTAGAGACTACTCGCTTTCATCCGACTTTTGCCTACGAGATGATTCTCAATATCTTGGCTTTTCTCTTTATTATCTGGTACGTCCGCAAAGATGAAAACGAGAAGCCCGGCACGGCTGTAAGTTTATGGTTAATTTGTGCTGGCTTCATCCGCGTGTTTATTGAATTCTTCCGCCCAGACCAACCACGCATTGGTGACTCGTTTGTTTCCTATACAATGGTTGTTGCTTTTCTAATGGGCGTTACTGGTGTGATTTTATTCTTAGCCCGCAATGGAAAGATACAAATCGCCGCTTTAGAAAATTGGTCTGAAAAATATCAAGTGAAAAAAGTGGAAAATAAAACAACACCACTTCCGCGTAAGCGACAATTTGTTGAAGATGAATCTGATATGGATAATCAGGAAGAAATTAAAGAAACCAAAAGAAAATCAACTGCAAAGAAACCCGTTGCTAAAAAGACTACAGCAAAGAAAACAACTGTAAAGCGAAAAACAACGAAGTAATAAAAAATCCCCAGAGTTTTCTCTGGGGATTTTTATTGTTCACTGTCTACGGTCTATCGTCTACTTTACATATCCAATTCAACTTGCTTGACTGGCACCAAATCTTCTCTGGTTTCAAAATTGAATCTCTCAAAAATATCTTTATAAGTCTCTATAATTTGCTCCCTTGTAAAACCCATTTCTTCTAGTGAGTAATTGTGGTCGCTTTTGAAAGCCAGCGTTTCTTTCACGGCTTGGTCAATGATGATGGGCAAGCCGGGCTGGTCAGGATAACCAAATTGCTCATAAAACCCGCGAATGACTGCTTCGGGGCGTTGAATCAAATCATCATAGCTCACAATCAAGTGCCTGGGAGAAGGATGCGAATCCAGATATCTCAACGGGTGGCGATACCAATGTTGCGTCATATCTAAAATTTCATCAATATATAAATATCCCTCACCAGGGTCAGTGAATTGACGACGCGCATAATTAATCCATGAAACGGTGGAAGGCAACATGTCTAACGGATTGCGAGCGAGATACAAAATGCGTGCATCTGGAAAAAATTCTGCTAGCGTTTCAATCTTCGGGCTAAAAGCGGGATTCTTCGCTACAAAATATTTTTTACCTTTATTGGCATACATGTGCCTTTGCAACATAGATTTATAAAACGTCATAATGCGTTTTTTATGTTCAGGTGCCAGAGCTTCATCAAAATGTTGATAGTTCGGGAATTCATTTGCAAAGGGGAAGAGGAAAAATACAAAATATCCATCCCAAATATGCAAATGAATATTTTCATCTTCTTCAGGTTTGAAAAATGAAATCGGATGAATTTTTATTTTTCCCAAAGTGGCTTTATCAAATGCATACAGCCATTTATGTAAAATGCCATTCAAAAACTTTTTATCAAATCGAGAAATGAGTTGTGTAATTTTCTTTTGCGTCACCGAAGGGGTTAAGTAAATATCCCACGTGGTTAAACTCGTAAACGTTTGGTCATCACGTGAAAGCAAACGTTGTAAAAAAGTTGAGCCGCTTCTTAAGTTTCCTAAAATAAACAACGGCTTTTCAACCACATGCGTCTTATGAGCTGGGAATAAAATATCGTCAAGCCAAAAGAAAAACCAGTGCATCAATGCACCGAGGGGCCAAACGCTGTAAAAAAGAATTAGAAAAAGAAATCGTTTTCGAGTGAGGCGGGCGGGGGTGTTTTTGTTGTCAAAAAAAGAGCGGTAAAACGTTCGCCAAAAAAGCCGAAAGTTATATTTCATTCAGAGCGGGATCCTTCAAATTTGATGGGAATATTCTATCAGCAAATTGCCTTTTGATAAAACCCCGCTTCATCACTACGGGTTTGCTTGATTCTGTTTCCTCAACATTTTCCGTAGGGACGTAGCATCGCCGTGTCCCTACAAAAAGATGTAAAATCAATGTGGAGGCACACATGGCTAAAGATTTATTAACCTACACAACAACACAAGAATATTTAACTTCACTCGTTCCACCGCGTGAACAAGAAATGCTTGAAATGGAAGCCTATGCTGAGAAAAATAATTTTCCAATCATCGGCGTTACGTGCGGATATTACATTTATCAACTGGC
>DQGV01000361.1:0-291 GCA_003524705.1 Anaerolineae bacterium
TAATACTCAAGAACTTTCAAGCCAGACCATTTTTGTTGGCAAGCCAGTTCAATAATAAATATTAACACAAAAAGACCTGACTTATAAAGTCAGGTCTTTTATTTTTAATCAGATATAAATTCATTCGCTTCACTCTAGATTTTTATTCTGCGAAACCCGTGGAAGCATTTTCTATGGGAAATAAAAACATCCCTTGCGGAATGTCATCTCCTCAATGGAGGCGCACGAACCTAAAATAAAAATACTCCTAAACGAAGGAGTATTTTTTGGCGGAGAGAGCGGGATTCGAAC
>DQGV01000361.1:552-4692 GCA_003524705.1 Anaerolineae bacterium
GGGTTACACGCTTTCCAAGCGTGCGCGCTAAGCCAGACTACGCGATCTCTCCAGTTTAATTGTCAAGCGGGGGGATTATACCAGAAGATTTTTTATAATCAAAGTTTGATTTATTGAGGTGCTCTCAATAAATACTCTATCTGGAAATTATTTTCCAGATAGAGTATAGAAATAAATTAATGACCTAAACTAAGGAACAGGGGGGATAGGGGTAGGAAAAGTTACTATAAATATTGGAAAACAGAAACAGCCATTTTGATTACAAAACAAAAATGTATTTGCAGGGCAAGATGTTCCAGGTGGAACAGGGTCTCCAGCTTGTTGCTGTGGAACTGGGCATATACCAGACTCGGCTCCAGTTGGTTGAAAACCAACTGCTATTTTACAAGAGTTATCAATTTCTGCAACTTCTTTAATAGGATAAAAGTATTCAAGTCCTTCATCTGCCGCCCCGGCTTGTTCATGAGTGAATTGGTCGTTGATATCGAACAAAGACGCATCTAATAAAGAATTACCTGCCCACATGTTAATCATGAATTGTGTTGGGTTCCCAATTACAGATTTCTTTATAGCAAACTCAATAGTGTTTGAGTCATTAGGCGAAATGCGAACCCATGCAGAGTCAGGGTCATTCCCTTGTCCTTGGTCAAAGACCTTCGTTTCGAATCCATCTCCTGTTCCAATAGCACCTTCATCAGTCAAACTAGGCAAATCTAAACCAACATTACTGTTAGTGTCTTGAAAAATTTGCACGCCTTTTACAACCCACTCTGTAGACTCAGGCTTGAAAGTGATAATTAACCAGTCTCCCTTGCCATTTATATTAGTATCAAGTTCAACTGCGTATTTTTCACTGCTGGAACTAGCGGAGCTCAATTCCTTTAATGTGAGGCTTGCATAAATCCAGACATCATCTTGAAAAGTTTTAGTATCTACAATATCTAACTGAGAAAAGTAAATATCCATTGTATTGGCATTAAATGGGCGTTCAAAACGTCCAAAGGTAAAGCGGTCTCCGCCAATAAGAGAATCATTTTCTATGACTTTGGAAGAATCAAAATCTCCTGCTTGACCATTCTGTTGCCCCGGTAAATTGACAGGAATGTCGTTATGCTGAATAGCCGGCTCAGTGGGCGGAGGTGCAGATCCTGTTGATGGTGCTTCAGTTGCATCAGCAGGTACAGCTTCTGTATTTGGTTCTGATGGCAATCCACATGCCAAAGTCAAAATAATAAGAGCTAGCATAAAAAAAGAAATTTGTGCATTTTTTGCTTTCATTTTTTTCTCCTGAATTTAATTTGTATTTTAGTATTCTATGAGATAACTTTTATTTTTGAAGGGTACTAGAGTACTTTTTAGTACTTTTGGTGTGTTTTTGAAATAATCTTTGTGAAAAGATAGAATTAAACAAAGGAGTTTTTTATGAAAATCTTCAAACGCCTCTTACTCACTTTATGCTTGATTTTGCTTGTCCTCATTCTTTTCATCCCCCTCAGCATTTTTGTGGACTCGTTGCTTGGTAGAAACCGTGTCGAAGCGTTGACCAACACCACAATCACTGGCATCAACAACACACCAGATGTCCGTGCTTATGTGACGAGACCACAAGGAGATGGACCTTTTCCAACAGTGATAATGATTCATGAATTTTACGGCGTGAATGAGAGACTTATTTCCAAAGCAGATTTGTTGGCAGAAGAAGGCTATTTAGTCATTGTCCCAGACACATTTCGAGGCTCAACCACTGCATGGATTCCGCGTGCTATTTATCAAGTCATTAACACAAAACAAGAGGATGTAAATGCTGATTTAGATTCCGTGTACGCTTGGCTTGAGTCACATCCAGATGTGGATATAAATAGAGTGGGGATTGTTGGCTTTTGTTATGGCGGACGAGTTTCATTGTTATATAGTTTACATAATCCCAACATGGCTGCGACAGTTATCTTTTATGGCTCATCTGAAACAAACCCTGAAATCTTGAAAAACTTATCAGGTCCTGTGCTTGGAATCTTCGGTGGAGCAGATGCTTCCATTCCACTAGAGGAAGTGACTGCTTTAGAAAACGGACTTGAACAAGCCGAAATTCCACATCAAATTTCAATTTATGAAGGTCAGCCTCATGCTTTTTTGGTGGATGCGGATGGGATCAAAGCAGGTGGTGCACAAGCCGAAGCATGGAATGAAATGCTTAATTTCCTTGAACAAAATTTGAAAGAGAAAACAAACTCTAAAAAAAGCCCAAATTCTTTTTCTTATTCTCCACCATTTCCGTGGAATTATTATGCGATGCTCATCTTTGAACATGCTTTTGGAAGTGCCAGTCATCATTAAAAAAGACTTCCGAGTTTTTTAAAAACTCAGAAGTCTTTTTACTTATTACTAAACTTACTTCCCCAACTTCTTCTTAAACGCCTCCGTCAATGCAGGGAGGATCTGGAACAAATCTCCCACCACGCCAAACCTGGCGGCTTTGAAGATAGGGGCATCAGCATCTTTATTGATGGCGACAATGACCTTTGCATTTCGCATTCCTACAAGATGTTGAATTGCACCAGAGATTCCGTTTGCGATATATAAATCAGGCGCAACCACTTTCCCTGTTTGACCCACCTGATGAGAGTAGGGGATATAACCTGCATCTACTGCGGCGCGAGATGCACCGACTGCGCCACCTAAAACTTTTGCTAAATCTGTGACCAAGGCAAAGCCTTGTTGAGCACGCCAGATTTCGGCTTGCTTTTCATCTAAACCTGCTGGTGGAGTTAAGGATGGGTTATTTGACACGCCACGCCCACCAGAAACGATGATGCCTGCATCGCCTAAGTTGACTGCGCTTTCCGATGCAGAATATCCTTCAACAGTTGATTTGGATTCGCCTTTGGCATCCACTTTATTAATTGTTCCGCTTTTACCTGCTTGCATTTCAGGTTTTGGGAAAGCACGTCCGCGTAAAGTGGCGATGACAGGTTTGCCAGAGCATGTAACTTTTTCAAATAATTTTGATTCATAAATGGGGCGAGTGGCAACAAATGAATCACCATTTGCTTCTAAACCTGTTAAGTCAGTCATCACATTTGTATTTAAATCAACAGCAGACATTGCGGCAAGTTCACGCGTGCGAGCAGTTGTAGGAAACAGAATCAAGTTTGGGTTAAGAGTCGAAGCGAGTGCTGAAAGAGTCGAAGCATATGTCTCGGCTTGATAATCTTTCAAAGCAGAATCATCCGCAATGAAAACTTCATCGGCACCATATTCAAATGCATTCTTGGCAACATCGTTTGCATTTTCACCAAACACAACCGCAACGGCTGAACCAAATTTTTTTGCAACGCCCAACGCTTCCCACGATGATGGCTGCACAGCCCCTTTGAAGTGGTCAATATAAACTAACGTTTTCATAGAACTTTCTCCGCGATGATTTTATCGGCAAGTTTTTCTGCAATTTCGGCGGGGCTTTCACCAGTAATCATTTCAACAACTGTTTCGCGCGCGGGCGGCGTCATCAATTCATCACGTTTGATAATTTCTGACGGTGCTGAAATTCCTAAATCGCTCAACGACCAAACTGGAATTTCTGCTTTTGATGCTTTGCGAATTCCCATGAACGATGGATAACGCGGCTCGCCGATGCTTTGCACGACGCTGATGATTGCAGGAAGATTCGCTTTGACAATTTGTTTGCCTTCTTCAAGGACTCGTTCAACGGTAACGCTTCTTTCATTGACCTTGATACTGCCAGCCAACCCCAACATTGGATAACCCGTGAGCCTTGCTGTTTGAGCAGGGGTGATGCCCGCACCATTGTCTAATGTTTGGCGACCGAAGATAACCATGTCCGCACCGATTTTTTGAATCGCCGCCGCAAGGACTTTTGCCGCACCAAGCGTATCCAAATTATTTAATGCAGAGTCAGAAATTAAAATAGCTTCATCTGCTCCCATAGCTAAAGCGTGTTTCAACGCTTCTTTTGCAGTTTCTGGTCCGATGCAAATTGCAGTGACTGTGCCGTTTGTTGCTTCTTTTTGTTGCAACGCACCTTCAACGGCGTATTCGTCAAATGGGTTGATGACGAGTGGTGCATCTCCAAAAGATACTTGCCCACCATCGGCTTTGACTTTCGCCTCCGAGTCTGGGACT
>DQGV01000044.1 GCA_003524705.1 Anaerolineae bacterium
CACCAACTGTGGATATGAAAGCCTTTGTGCACAATCCCAACACTGGTGAAAAAATTGCACCACAAATGGCGACCAGCAATGAAAATATTGAACGCGCTTTGCAAGTTGCACAACGCTTACATGAATCTGGTGAGTGGGCAAATACATTACCAGAAAAACGAGCAGAGATTTTAGATAACGCCGCCAATCATTTAATGGGACTTGTTCCAATGATTGCCGCAGTTGAATCATATAACACGGGTATTGTGTTCAGCACCACAAGTTTTGTCAATGCAATTGTGTGGCTAGCATTTAAAGCCGCCGCTGGCGTTTTGAAAAGCGGATATGCCGTCACCAAAGTTCCTGGTCCGCATGGCGATGTGGAAGTATTGCGAAAGCCATTAGGTGTTGCAGTTTGCATCGTGCCATGGAATTCTCCCGCCGCACTTGCCGCACATAAAATTGCAAATGCCCTTGCCGCAGGTTGCTCCGTCATTCTCAAGCCTACTGAATGGGCTCCATACTCTTGTTTGCTACTCGTTGATGGACTTGAAGCCGCAGGTTTGCCAAAAGGTTTATTTCAAATCGTAAATGGCGGTAGTGAAGTTGGCAACAAACTTGTCACTGATAAACGTGTGCGCGCCGTTTCATTCACTGGCGGTTTAATCGGCGGGCGTGCTGTTGCTGAAGCATGTGCGAAAGATTTTAAATCGCTTCAACTTGAACTCGGTGGCAACAATGCCATGGTTGTTTTGCAAGATGCCGATATTGATAAAGTTTCTGATGGCATTGTTGCAGGCATGACAACTCTCAATGGTCAATGGTGTCGTGCGTTGGGTCGTTTGGTTGTACATGAATCAATTCAGGAGCAAGTTGTCAAAGCGGCAATCGAAAAATTTAAACAAATCAAAGTTGGTGATGCGATGTCTATGGAATCACAACTTGGACCACTTGCTAATGAAGTTCATAAAGGTCGTATTGTTGACTCAATCAATGCCCTCAAACAAAAAGGTGGACAAACGCATCAATCCGCGCCTCTGCCTGATTCTGCTGGCTACTATCTTTCTCCTACCTTGATAACTGGAGTCGCACCTGAAGAAACACTCGAAGAAATTTTTGGTCCCGTTGCCACAGTCCACACATTCAAGACAGATGATGAAGCCATCAAACTTGCCAATCAAACTCCTTATGGACTTGGTGGTTATGTTTATTCAAAAGATGAATCTCACGCGATGGAAATTGCCAGAAAAATGAACACGGGTGGAGTCAAGGTCAATGGGGTGAGCCTGCTTGAATTAAATGTAGATGCGCCTCGTCCTGCTTGGGGACTCAGTGGTTTTGGTGAAGAAGGTACACTGGAAACATTTGATGTATTTTGTGGAAAGAGTGTGGTAGGAATTGCAGGAAAATAAGTAAGGTAAAATTTAGAGATAAAAAATAACGAAGCGATTGCTTCGTAACAACATAAATGGAGAAAATAAAATGACAACAATTCGAGATAATGTTTTCAAACTAGGTGATAACTTTGTCACCCTTATTGGAGATGAAGTAAAAGTTGGTGACGCCGCACCTGAATTTACCTCCGTGATTGCAGGTTGGGCAAAAGTGAATCCACTGCAAGATGATAAAGGTAAAGTGATTATTCTGTCAGCAGTTCCTTCGCTAGATACAGACGTGTGCGATCGCGAGACTCGTCGCTTCAACGAAGAAGCCTCAAAATTAGGTGATGACATTGTGATTTACACCATCAGCTGTGATTTTCCAATGGCACAAAAACGTTGGTGTGGCGCTGCAGGTGTAGAACGAGTCAAAGTGGTTTCAGATGTATTAGATGCAGAATTTGGAATCAAATACGGCATCTTAATCAAAGAACGCCGTTATTTACGTCGCTCTGTTTTTATCGTTGGGCGTGATGGCAAGTTAACGTATGTCAACTATTTGCCTGCATTAGGTAATGAGCCTAATTATGATGAAGTAATTGCCGAAGCGAAAAAGGCTTTGGGATAACAAATGAAAAAAGGGTTGCTTCCATATAGGCGCAACCCTTTTTATTTTTTTATTCGTTATGAAAAATATTGTTTTATCCCGCCACAGCCGGTCTAAACTTATACCCATACACAATCAAACCGCGCTCGTCGCCATCGTTGCGCATCTTGCGAGTCACCATTTCAACGGGCATCCCAATTTGCACAGCATCATTATCAACATCAGTTAACTGAGCAGTAATCATCGGACCTTCTTGCAACTTCACCAAAGCCACAGTGTAGGGGGCATTTGCATCAAAACCTGCTGGGGCTTCATAAACAGTAGTAAATGAATACACTTCACCTTTACCGCTAAATGTATATAAATCCTTCGCTTCATCGCCACAGTTTGGGCACACGTCACGCGGCGGAAAAATTTTATAATCACAATGTGGGCAAACCTCGCCGACCAAACCATAACGTTGTTTTTTGAGGCGCCAATGTCTAGGGATTTCCATAAATTCGTTCCTTTCGTCATTTGTAATTTTATGCACAGACTCTATCAAACGCTATCAGGATTTCACACTGCGTGTAGGCAAATTAGGCTTTGATGTAAACCCGCTTCATCCTTGACCTCAACCTGCTTCGCTTCGTTATACATTTCTCTCATCCGATACATAGTACCCACGCTCATAAAGTGCACTTTGTGAGCGTGATGGGTATAATCACCTCTCAATGAAAATCCTTCTGATTAACCAAGCCTTCGTCTCACCTGATGAACCCGGTCACACACGCCATTTTGAAATGGCGAAATTTTTGCAAACTCGTGGACACGAACTCGTCATCGTCGCCAGTGACTTGAATTACCAAACAGGCAAACGAACTGTTGAACGAAAAGGAATTTTTGCAGAACAAACTACTGAAGGCGTGAAAATTTTACGTTCATACATTTACCCTGCCTTGCACCACAGTTATTTTTGGCGGGTGATATCTTTTTTTAGTTTCATG
>DQGV01000478.1 GCA_003524705.1 Anaerolineae bacterium
ACGCCGTTTGCTGAAAAAGATGGCACGTTTTCAAATACAGATAGGCGTGTGCAACGAGTTCGACAAGCACATGCGCCACGCGGACAATCTCGACCCGATTGGAAAATTATTTGTGACTTAGCCCTACGCATCGAATCTAGACTTGGAGTTGATTCTGCTCATTGGGCATATTCCAACCCCGAAGAAATTCTGCGCGAAATGGGCAGCGTCAATTCAGATTATGCCGGCATTACGTATGAACGCATTGAAAAAGTTGGCTTGATTTATCCAGTGCCATCTTTAGACCATCCCGGCACACCAACTTTATTTACAAAAGATTTTCCACGAGGCAAAGGAAAATTCCATGTGTTGGATTATGTTCCGATTCGTGAAGAACCTGATGATGAATATCCATTTATCTTAACCACAGGTCGCTTGCTTGAACATTGGCATGGTGGCACAATGACTCGTAACTCTGCATTGAACGAAGCCTATCCCGAAGCACGCGTGGAGATTCATCCAGCCGACGCAGAGATTCACGGCATTCGAAACGGTGACCCTGTCAAAGTCTCTAGTAGGCGCGGTGAAATTGTTGTGCGTGCAACCGTCACAGAAAAAACATCTATTGGCGTTGTATTTATCCCATGGCATTTTGCCGAAGCCGCTGCAAATTTATTGACCAATGATGCTTTAGACCCGCAAGCAAAGATTCCTGAATTCAAAGCTTGTGCTGTGCAAGTGTTCCCTGCACGAGTGGGTGATTTACCAAATCCAGATGCGGTTGTTGAAAGAGGAAGATATTAAAGAAAAATGACAGTCATCAAAAGATGACTGTCATTTTATTAATTCTTTTAGACTCACCCATTCCCCACTTTCCTTCGAATGCTCTGCCATCACCAACTTTCCGTTCTCCATTAACCTATTAACCGTTTTCTTCACCACCTCATTCCCCCACCCAAACAACTTATTGACGTCTCTCAAATCCGCCGCGCCGAGCATGTTGAAATACAATTCCAAAATTTTCATGCGCGCTTCGGATTCTTTTATCTTACGAGCCTGTTCGGATAAATCAGGAAAATGTCTAGTCGTGATTTCGTAAATATGTGAATATTTCCATGCGCCTGCTTGAGCAACACCGACAGGTAAAATTTTAAAGTCTCTTTGCAATTGTTCAAGTGCTTTATTAAATTCAGAATCTTTGGCGTTTGATAATTTTGATTCTTTTCGTAAGTCAAGTGTATTCATCGCGCCTTTATCGAGCAAAGTCTCATACACTTGTTTTGAGGCTTGCGTTAATCGTCCTTCACGATACGCAATTAAATAATCTTCTTCGGGTGAGCCATAATTTTCTGAAAGCGCATAAAAATATGGTGCAACATCTAATGAAATCATGGTGGCTTTACCGCGTAAAATTTTTCCGTAGTACCAAATCTTTTTATCGAGCGCGTCATCTTTCCAGCCCCACGTCACATGTCCAGGGTCGTCGTGTTTATCAGCAACGGGTCTATCGCCTGCAACGGCTGTCCACAAAGATGCCAAGTCAATACCTTTGATGGGCCAGAAATATGTAAAGCCGCGTTTGTTGACGAAAGTCAATGCCGCACGTTGAGATGAAAGTCGCTTGTTCGGTGGCAGGTTGAAGGTCCGCGTGCGAAGCGTTTGTAATTTTTTCAAATCTAGTTTCAACATAGAATTATAATGCGATACAATCATTCAGTTATGAAAATCCAAAAGTTGGAAATTGAATCTTTATCAAAAGCATTTATTGAGATTGCACAAAATTCAATCCGCGAACGTGGAAGATTTTTGGTTGCATTATCTGGCGGAAGTACGCCGATGAAGTTATATAAAAAACTCGCTGATGAAGAACTTGATTGGTCGCGTGTGCATTTTTTTTGGGGCGATGAGCGTTGCGTGCCAATCAATGATGATGGAAATAGTTTTGGGCAAACGAAAAAAATTTTGTTCGATAAAATTGGTGCTACCAACATTCATCGCGTCAACACGGACCTGCCACCTGCTTCTGCCGCGACGCATTATGCTCACACCTTGAAATTTTTCGCTGACGCGCCATTAGACTTTCCACGTTTTGATTTAGTATTGCTCGGCTTAGGTGAAGATGGTCACATTGCATCATTGTTTCCCAACTCACCTGTTGATATTGAAGAACCCGTCATTGCAGTCACAGCAAATTATCAAGATCGTCCAGCGAATCGTGTTACATTAACGGAAAAAGTTTTTAATGAAGCTAGAGAAATTTGGTTTTTGGTGGCTGGTAAAAATAAAGCAGAGATATTAAATAAAGTAATCGATGGCGAAAGAAATTTAGAGTTATATCCCGCACAACGAATCCAACCAATAAATGGAAATTTAATTTGGTGGGTGGATGTTAATTAGATAGTCCGATGGTCGAGTAGGTCGAGCGTTCTTTGCGAGACCATATCGAGACCATCAGTTAAACAAAATAATAAAAATTAACAAAGCGTTTTCAATTAACAGGTGGTTTCGATACAGGGCGAGAGAACCTCGCCCCTACTCAACCACCGAGTATATAAATAATTTAGGAGCTCACGATGGAATTAGCAATTGTTGGTTTAGGAAAAATGGGATTGAACATGGCAACCCGACTCGTTCAAGGCGGACATAAAGTAGTTGGTTATGCTCGCTCAAAAGAATCGGTCGAAGCCGCAGTGAAAAATGGAGCAGAAGGTGCACATTCACTAGAAGAAGCAATTAAGAAATTATCATCATCACCAAAAATTGTTTGGGTGATGGTGCCTTCAGGTAAAACTACTACTGAAACCATTGAACATGCCGCTTCATTATTAAACAAAGGTGACATCATCATTGATGGTGGAAATTCAAATTACAAAGAAACAATTGCTCATGCAGAAATGCTTGCACAAAAAGGCATTGACTTTGTTGATTGTGGAACCAGCGGCGGCATCTGGGGGCTCAAAGAAGGTTATAGTTTGATGATTGGTGGCAAGAAAAATGTCACTGAAAAACTCAAGCCAATTTTTGAAACACTTGCACCTGCCAAAGATTTAGGTTGGGGACGAGTTGGTCCGCATGGAGCAGGTCATTACGTAAAAATGGTTCATAATGGAATCGAATATGGCATGATGCAAGCCTTTGCTGAAGGCTTCGGGATTTTGAAAGGCAAAAAAGAATTTGAACTTGACCTCGCACAAGTCTCACACATTTGGCAACATGGAAGTGTCGTCCGTTCGTGGTTATTAGATTTAGCCGCCAATGCATTAGATGAAGATACTGAACTAAAAGACATCAAACCGTGGGTGGCAGATTCTGGCGAAGGTCGTTGGACTGTGTTTGAGTCAATTGATTTAGATGTCCCTGCTCCTGTAATTACACTTGCACTGCAAATGAGATTCGCAAGTAGGGATGAAGAAAATTATCCAGCCAGAATGTTGGCGGCATTGCGGAATCAATTTGGTGGTCATGCCATTAAGAAAAGTTAATGGTAGGTCACGTTTTCAACGTGACGTAAAAATTTAAGTAATATAGTCACGCTAAAAGCGTGACCTACAAATCGGTTAATATAAATGAATAATACAAACAATAGTTTTCTTACTACTATCATCATCTTCGGCGCATCTGGTGATTTGACTCAACGCAAGTTGATTCCATCTTTGTTTAATCTATTTCGCAAACGCAGAACTCCTAAACAATTAAAAATCATCGGTTTTGGTGGGACAGAATTTTCAGACGAGGCTTTTCGAGAACATTTGCTAGAAGGCATGAAAAAGTTTGCAGGCTATGAATTCACACAAGATGAATGGAATATCTTTGCTCAAAATTTGTGTTACATATCTGGTAAATATGCCGAGATTGAGCATTTTCAAAAACTTTCTGAACAATTAAAAAAGTTTGAAAACAATGAAGAGGCGAATCGTTTATATTACATGGCGTTGCCCCCAAGCCTATTCCCTACCATTGTTGATAATTTAGATAAATCAAACTTGTTGCAAGAAAATGGCGCATGGCGACGTGTGGTGCTAGAAAAACCATTTGGCACAGATTTAGAATCATCTATTACGTTAAACAAACAAGTGCATAAAGCGTTACACGAAAATCAAATTTACCGCATTGACCATTATCTCGGAAAAGAAACTGTCCAAAATATTTTGTTTACACGTTTTGCAAACACAATTTATGAACCGATTTGGAATCGTAATTATATAGACCATGTGCAAATCACAGTGGCAGAAAAAGTTGGTTTGGAACATCGCGCTGGTTTTTATGATGGCGTGGGTGTATTGCGAGATATGTTTCAAAATCATTTATTGCAATTATTAACTTTAGTTGCTATGGAACCACCCGCATCATTTAGTGCCAGTGCTTTGCGAAATGAAAAAGTAAAAGTGTTGGGTGCTATCAAACCGATGACTCCTGAACAAGTTTCGACCAACACCGTCAGGGCGCAATACAAAGGTTACACCGAAGAAAAAGATGTCAGTGCTGAATCAACTACCCCTACGTATGCGGCGTTACGGCTCTTCATCAACAATTGGAGATGGAAAGGCGTTCCGTTTTATTTAAGGTCAGGAAAAAATCTAGCAGAAAAACAATCGCAAATTATTATTCAATTCAAAGAGCCACCACTTGCCATGTTCCCCATGCAAACCATGAAGCCCAACATGTTGGTTTTATATTTGCAACCCGATGAAGGTGTGCATTTGCGTTTTGAAGCGAAGGCGCCGGATAAAGTGAATGAAACGCGTTCGGTGGATATGGAATTTCATTATGATGAAGCCTTTGGAAAAACTGCCATTCCTGAATCGTATGAAAGATTATTGCTGGATGCGATTCAAGGTGATGCATCTTTATTCACGCGAGCGGATGAAGTGGAAACGGCTTGGTCTATCATTGACCCGATTCTGCAAACATGGGAAACGCATCAGACTCCGCCTCTGGCTGTTTACAAACCTTCCACATGGGGTCCCGCCGAGGCTGATGTGCTGTTAGCAAAAGATGGTCGGCGATGGTTGAATGAAGAAAGCGATTCGTAATTGGTAATTAGTGGTTGAAAGCATGAGAAATTCAAAGAGGATCTTATTCATTGGTTATTTCCTTTTCATATTTGGATTATCAGCTTGTTACCTTGAAGAAAGCAGAAGCTCAGTACCATTACCTTATGAAATTTTTAACATAAATCCTACAACTATCATTGAAGATATTTCACAACATAAAGAAGACATTTTTGTTCCTCTTGAAAAGCGGATTCCAGGTAATGAAATTGTATATATTCCGGTTACTTGGAATCAGAATGATTATATAGAAATTGCAAACTCCATCCATAAGTTTGTATGGAGTGAATCTTTAGATAACTGGAAGGTAAATTCAATATTATTCTATTTGCAATGTCAAGAAGCGCCTTATGGCTCACAATCCGCCTATCTTACTTACTTTAAAATTATAGAAAATGCTACAGAAGAATATCATTTAGTCCATAATATAGTTATACAGCCGCAAGAAAAAATAATTGGAGTATATGCTGAAAAGTATTCCCAATTAACAGCAACTTGGGAAGAATACAAATTATCGGAATTTAAAGTAACTTCCGATGATGCGTTGCAATTTGCCGAAAACATTGGAGGGAAAAGATTCAGGGAAGTCAACAAAAATAATTGTTCTATATCAATATCATTGAATAGAACTTATCGTAATGACAAAGATTGGGTAGTGACGTATCGTACAGATAGCAGTAATTTTGAGTTCATAATAGATCCAATAACCGGGGATTACCTAGGAAATAAATAACTTAGTTTTTAATACAAGACCTACCTCATCTCAAAATCTGAAACAAATTACTATAATCATCAGTAAATAAAGCCACATTAGTTGAATAAGTTTCATAAGTGATTGCACGCGCTTGCAATTCGGGGATGTTTAGTGATTCAGGATTCTTTGCCATCAACATCCAGATAGATAAATATTCATCTGGTTCATCGGGGATGTTATCAATGCGAATCATGGTCAAGCCAAATTCTTTGGCAATTTGATAAAAGACGGGTTGCAAATCAATATGTTGATTAGAAATATTCGCCGCAATCACACCATCTGGTTTGAGATTTGCTAAATATAAATCAAAGGCTTGTTTGGTGACGAGATGCACAGGAACAGAATCACTACTAAATGTATCCAAAACAATCACATCGAAATTATGTGAACCATTTGCATTGTATTCATTTTCAAGTGAAATACGAGCGTCACCAGCGATCACTTCAATGTTTGCTTGGCTATCTTCCAAAAATGAAAAATAACCGCCTTCCCCTTCGGCTAAGTCAATAGCAATTTGATTGATTTCATATAATAGATAATCATCACCTGCGTTACCATACGCGGCTAAAGTTCCAATACCAAGTCCTAACACAGCCACTTTTGCAGGCTGATTATCTTTCGGATAATTGGATAATAAAACTCCCACTCCACTGTCAGGTGCAAAATATGTCGTTGGTAATGTTGGGTTATCTTTGTATTGAATCCCATGAATGGTGATTCCATGAATCATAGCTAGGGTGTTATCGTCTAATTCAATTGTACGAACAACGCCATAAAAATTTCTATCTGCACTGAGTTGCTCACCACCTTGATTTAATCCAAGCATGAGCAATGTGCCAACCACAAATGATAAAGCAACGGCTTGAGTTTGTCTTTTGTATTCCCCAACCCATCTTGGAAATAAACGAATGACTAAAATCAACATAGTCATCAACCAGCCGAGATAAAACTCCCAATACCCATTGAATAAAGCAGGTGCAAAAAAGTTTACAAATACCCCACCAAATGCGCCACCAAGTGAAGACATTAAATAAAAAGTAGTCAATTGGTCAGCTGGTGGGCGGAGTTGATATAGTTCGCCATGACAAATCATACAAGAGAAAAATAATAAAGAGCAATAAATTACAACTTGGTAGACAATTAGTAGGTCTTGACGTTCTGCCAAAGCCCAAAGTGTTGCTAAACTTGCAAGCGCAAACAACAATGCATAAAGATTGCGGTTATACCAACGTGAATCTGAAAAGGCTAAGATAAATGAAAGCAAATAAATAGCAAGTGGTAACACCCATAGAAATGGAATTACCGTTACTTCTTGTGTGATTTGATTCGTAATAGATAACAAAAATAAAGAAGCCACTCCGCCCAATATCATCCAAAGCAACTTGAGCGATATGGAAGCTCTCGGAGTTTTTTCTACCGAAGTTGATTCTATTTTCTTGTCACCAAGTTGATAAACAATTATGGAAGAAACTATCGCAAATAGCACAAATCCGATAGACCAGCCCCAACCTTGTGACTGTAATGAGAAAAATGGTTCTACTAAAACTGGATATGCTAATAAACCCAATAATGAACCCACATTTGATAAAGCATACAAACGAGCGTACGATGATGTCGGTTGTAATCTACTAAACCATGCTTGCATGAGCGGGCTATTCGATGCTAAAACAAAATATGGAAGTCCAACTGAAGCAAGTAAGATAAAGAAGATATTGAACACAGGGAATTCAACATAAGCAGGTCTTAATTCAGGTGAGGGAGTGATGGGGGAACGCCACACAAGCCCCAACGTAGTTAGAAGCGCGAGAGTCAAAATCAAAAGAGCAGAGTGAATCCATCTTTGCTTTGATTGTTTGACGAGCCAATATGCATAAGCATATCCACCTGTGAGCAAGGCTTGAAAAAATAACATAGCCGTTGACCAAACTGCTGGCGTACCGCCAAACCATGGCAAAATAAATTTACCTATCATCGGTTGGATTTGGAATAATAGGAATGCGGAAAGAAAAATATTAATTGCA
Organism: Anaerolineae bacterium; assembly: GCA_003524705.1. The sequence goes on from DQGV01000478.1 coordinate 7,806, forward strand.
AAAAAAATCATGGGGATTTACCTTACCTAAAAAGAGACAAGCATGCAAACAAATTATAATCGTTTTATTCAACAG
>DQGV01000253.1 GCA_003524705.1 Anaerolineae bacterium
CGTCCGTGATTTAACAAAAGAACTTGGCAAACTAGGAATTCATGTGGATGTTTTTACACGCTCACAAGATGAACATGTGCCACATGTTTTGCATGATTTAGGATTTGGAAATCGCGTAGTGCATATTCAAGCAGGACCCGAAGAACCAAAAAGCAAAGCGGATATTGCAAAGTACATTCCCGAATTTGCAGAAGGGATTAAGCGATTCGCCGAAGAAAAAGGAATCATCTACGATGCGCTTCATAGCCACTATTGGCTGTCTGGTCTTGCTGCGGAGATATTATCCAACACCTGGGGCGGGACTCCGATTGTGCACATGTTCCATACGCTTGGAGAAATGAAGAATCGCGTAGCAAGGTCGGAAGAAGAACGTGCAGGCGACGATAGACTCGAAGGCGAGAGACAAGTTCTCCGTCGTGCGAAGCGAATTATTGTCGCTACTATGGCAGAGTTGACTCAGTTGAGATTTCTATACAAAGCCGATGTCACTAAAATGATTATCATTCCACCGGGTGTAGATACGAGTCATTTTTATCCGATTCCAAAAGATGAAGCCAAACAGTTTATCGGCTTGAAACCAGAAGATAGAATGATTTTGTTTGTTGGGCGCATTGAACCTTTGAAAGGTGTAGATACTTTAATTCAAGCCATGTCGCATTTTGATAAAAGTTTGCAGAATAAAGAACACCCTGTGCATTTAGCAATTATTGGTGGTGAGCCGAATGTCAGCCCGCATGAAATGTCGGCTGAGATGAAGCGTTTGCAAAAAATGTCTGATGATTTGTGTATGGGTAGTACGATTCTTTTTCTTGGCAAACGTGCGCAAGATACATTGCCGTATTATTATTCTGCCGCGGAAGTATTGGTGATGCCATCTTTGTATGAATCCTTTGGCATGGTGGCATTAGAAGCAATGGCTTGCGGAACGCCAGTGATTGCATCGGAAGTGGGTGGGTTGGGATATTTGGTACAAAACGGTGTGACGGGTTATACCATTCCAGATAGTGACCCAAATATGTTGAGTGAAAAGCTTTCTATTCTTTTGAGTGATAAAGAGTTGCGCAACGAAATGGCGTGCCGTGCTGTGGGGGATGCACGAAATTATCAGTGGCGCACTGTGGCAGGTCAGATTGTGGATGTGTATCACGAAATAATAATAAATAAATTTAATTGATAAAGTTTAATGTACAAAAACTTCCGAAGCCTTTGCGAAGCACTTCGGAAGTTTACGTTTCATTTACGCCTTGGCAGGCTCTAATGCTTTACCTCGTTTTGCCATCCAGTAGGCGAGGGCAAAGCCGGTCACATACATCCAAATGGCGTATAAGCCGGGGATAATCGCCATGTCGTTGTTGTTTAGCAAAGTCAGTGCTACTGTAATTGAAACGGTCGAATTTTGTAAACCTGTTTCGATGGCAATGGTCATAGCTTGAACGTAGTTAATGCCGAGGAATTTAGGAACAAAATATCCGACAATCAAAGAGGCGATGTTCAAGACGATAAAGGCTGGGGCGAAGCGTGGTCCGTCACGCACGATGACATCCCAGTTCTGAACAACGAGTGCGGCAATCACCAAGAACAAGAAGCCTGTTGCAAAATTCTTCGACCACTTCTTGCTGTTCTCAGCAAATTCAGGCTTCCATTGGCGTATCGCCATGCCGATTAAAGTCGGGATGAGTGTAATCACCGCCACTTGAATCATTGTATCTAATACGGGGAAGTCAATGTCTAATGCGCCTGTGCCATACAATGAGTAAGCAATTCCCAAACCAAAAGGAATGGTCAGGAAGGCAAGCATATTCGTGATGGCGGTCAAGGTAATACCGAGTGCGCGGTCGCCATCACCTGCATGGATGATTAAGTTGGAGGTTGCCCCATCCGGCGAAACCGCCAGCAATATTAAACTAATGGCATACACGGCAGGCAATGCAAACAGACTCGCCACGGCAAATCCCAGTATCGGCAACAACAGCATTTGGCAAATCAGACCAATGAAAATGGGTTTGGGCGAGGTGAAGATACGCTTGAAATCAGCGACTGTTAGCGTCATACCTAACGTCACCATAATGATTGCAATTGCTAAGGGGAGGATTACACTTGAAATGATACTCTCTTGCATGGGTCAATCTCCTTGTAGATAAGATGTCGGGAATCGGCTTGCGTTCCCCGTTGTCTCATAAAACCCCGAAGGATGAATTAAGTCTCGAAAAAAAGAGTTCCGAAGTCTTTAAGACTTCGGAACTCTGAACTTAACTTATCTTCTGTTTCTATCTCCACCACCACGACGGTCTCCACCTCTATCACCGCTACGATTGTTAAAACCACTTCTATCGCCACCTCGACCACCACCGCGATTGCCTCCACCAGATTTTCCACCTTTATCTTTTTCTCTGGCTTCCTCAGCAGACCATCCTTCAAGCACAGCTTGACGCGATAAACGAATTTTTCCTTGTGGGTCAATGTCGGTGACCATGACTGTGAGTTCATCACCCATGCCAGCCACATCTTCAACTTTTTCAACACGTTCACTGGCAAGTTGTGAGATATGTACAAGACCATCTACACCGGGCAAAATATTTACGAATGCACCAAAGGCTTCAATGCGTACTACTTTGCCTGTGTAAATATTTCCAATCACTGCACTTTCGCCCAACCCTTCGATTCTTTCTTGCGCAATCTTTGCGCCAACGCCATCCGTTGAGGCAATATAAACCGTACCGTCATCTTGAATATCAATCACAGCACCTGTTTCTTCTTGCAAGGCGCGGATATTTTTACCGCCAGGTCCAATCAATGCACCAATTTTATCCACAGGAATTTTCACTGTAATAATGCGTGGCGCATGTTGCTTCAATTCACTGCGTGCTTGCGGAATGACAGCCAACATCTTGTTCATAATTTCCATGCGAGCGGTATGGGCTTGTGCTAATGCTTCTTTCATCATTTGCGCACTCAAGCCAGAAATTTTTATATCCATTTGCAAAGCAGTGATTCCGTTTGCTGTACCAGCTACTTTGAAATCCATATCGCCTAAATGATCTTCTGTACCTTGAATGTCGGTCAAAATTTTGTAACGACCCGTTGAGTCAGTAATCAAGCCCATAGCAACGCCTGCCACAGGTGCTTTGATTGGCACACCTGCATCCATCAATGCTAATGTGGAGCCACACACCGAACCCATAGAGGTTGAGCCATTTGAAGATAAAGCTTCGGATACGACTCGAATCGCATACGGGAATGATTCTTCAGCAGGGAGAACTGGTTCTAATGCTCGTTCTGCTAACGCTCCATGCCCGACCTCACGCCTGCTCTGCCCGCGTAAAGGTTTGACTTCGCCTGTAGAAAACGGCGGGAAGTTATAGTGGTGCATGTATCGTTTTGTTTTGATAGGGGATAAGTTATCGAGTTCTTGTGCTTCACCCAATGTTGCCAATGTAGCAAAAGATAAAATTTGAGTTTCACCACGGGTGAATAAACCTGTTCCATGTGCGCGAGGTGATACGCCAACATCACACCAAATCGGACGAATGTCAGTCGGTTTGCGACCATCTGGTCGTTTTTCCATGCCTAAGATTCTTTCACGCACCACATCCATTTCAGCCAGTTCAAATGACTCACGAAATTCGTTTACTGGAATGTAATTGGCAGGGTCGGCACCTTCAGGAACAGTACATAATTCCGTTTCGGCTTCTTCTTTGATTTTGGTCATGCCTTCGTAGAATTCAACTTTGGAAAGCGGTTTATCAAGTAGTGCATTCATAGCACCACTGACACGCTCAAAAACTTTTTTCTTTACATCATCGGCAGGCAAGAACAATTTAATTTCACGTTTTGGTTTTCCAATTTCATTTGCCATTTGCAATTGCAAATCAATAATCGGTTGAATGGCTTGATGGCCTAAATCTAATGCTTGTGCCATCACATCTTCTGGGATTTCGTTCGCTCCACATTCCACCATGAGAATGGCGTCCTTTGTGCCGGCAAGCCTGAGGTCAAGGTCTGAAGCGTCCATTTCCGCAAATGTGGGGTTGATGACGAATTCTCCATTTACGCGTCCCACACGCACTGCGCCGACAGGTCCGCCCCATGGAATATCTGAAATCATAATCGCGGCTGAGGCGGCATTGATGGCAAGAATATCTAGCGGATTGACTCCATCAGATGAGAATGAATACATGATAATTTGTACTTCATTTCGCATCCCATCTTGAAACAAGGGGCGAAGCGGTCTATCAGTGAGGCGGGCTGTAAGAATAGATTCCGTGGAAGCACGTCCTTCACGTCTGAAAAATGAGCCGGGGATTTTTCCGCCTGCATATAATCTTTCTTCGTATTCCACACTGAGTGGGAAGAAATCAATATTATCGCGCACGCCACCCATTGTGGCAGACGCGAACACAATGGCATCATCAATGCCGAGGGTTAACGCGCCACCAGCTTGACCAGCCAAACGACCAGTCTCGATTGTCACCGTTTTGTTGCCAATAACGGTTGAAAACTTTTTACCTTCTTTATTCATGTTTTTGTCTCCTATTTTTGGAGTGAGGGAGCTTGCTCCCGTAATTACAAAAGCAAGCCTTTGTACTCCATATTCCGCCACAAGTCAGGGACTGAGAAGTGAGAATAACGTTGTTATTCTCGCTCTTCAATTCCTGACGGCGGGCTTTTTTTAACAAAGACCCTAAAGGTCTAAAAGACCTTTAGGGTCTAACGGTCTTACTATTTGCGACGTAACTGTAATTTGTCGGTCACGTTAAGATAACTCTGGTAATTGCGATCTCGCAAGTAGGTGAGTAATCTGCGGCGTTGACCAACTAACTTGAGCAACCCACGACGACAAGATTGGTCTTGCTTGTTATTTTGCAAATGCGCGGTCAATTGGTTGATGCGATTTGTCAAAATGGCTACCTGAACTTCGGGTGAGCCAGTGTCTTTGTCGTGGCGGTGAAATTCCTCAATCGCCTTTGTTTTTACTTCTTTTGCCAATGGCATGACGTATGCTTCCTTTCTTTGTAAATCTAATGCAGGTCTCCGTACTTGTAGCCAAACCCTCTAAAGAAGGCTAAACCACTTGTAGGACCAGTCACGGGCGTGGATTATACCAGAAATTCATGCTTGCATCTCAATTCTCAATATGATAAACTGATGAAAATTCTAAACGGAAAGGAGATATATAAAAATGGCACCCTACAATTTAGCCTCTAAATTTTGTGTATCTCCGTGTCTTAATATTTGATTGAGTCAAATGTTTTATGCCGCAGGTACACATTGTGCCTGCGGTTTTTTTATTAATCAGACCCTAAAGGTTTACTCCGCATGGCATTACACCATAAGGTGTAAGAAACCTTTAGGGTCTTACTTTTGGAGAAAAAATGAACTCTGTTATTTCATTAGACAAATTAGCAAAACATTATCAAGTGCCCGAACGCGAAGCAGGCTTGAAAGCCGCCGCCAAAGGCTTATTCAAACGCCAATATAAAAACGTCAAAGCAGTGGATGAAATCTCATTTGAGATTCAATCAGGTGAAGTCGTCGGGTTTTTAGGTCCAAATGGAGCAGGAAAAACTACCACTCTGAAAATGCTCAGCGGACTTTTACATCCCACTTCTGGCAGCGCCTCTGTTCTTGGATTTGAACCTGCTCGCCGTTCCCACGACTTTTTACGTCAAATTACATTGGTGATGGGAAATCGAAACCAACTCTCATGGGATTTGCCCGCTTTAGATTCATTTGACCTGCAACGTGCTATTTACAGCATTCCTGCCAATGAATTCAAAAGCAGACGCGACGAGTTTATTGAAATACTTGAAGTTGGAGATTTGGTTCAAAAGCCTGTTCGTAACTTGTCATTAGGCGAGCGTATGAAAATGGAAATTGTCGGCGCGTTATTACACAAACCGAAAATTTTATTTTTAGATGAGCCGACGTTAGGTCTTGATGTCACCATGCAAAAACGGATTCGCACATTTATTGCTGAATATAACAAACGCTATGATGCAACCGTTTTGTTGACCAGTCATTACATGGCAGATGTGGAAGCTTTGTGCAAAAGAATCATTGTGATTCATCACGGCAAACTATTGTTTGATGGTAACCTTTCACAACTTGCTGAAAAATTTTCTGCCTTCAAAACTATCGGCTTTACATTGGATAACTCCAATGTGGATTTGAGTCAATTTGGTGAAATCGTCTCAACCGATGGTGCAAGAGTGGTGATGCGTGTTCCCAAAGAAAAGACATCTGCGATTACATCTCGTTTGCTGAATGATTTAGCCGTAGAAGATTTAACTGTCGAGGCGGCGCCGATTGAAGATGTAATTGAATCAGTTTTCGCGGTCAAGAAAGAGGCGGTTGAATGAAAAGATATTTTGACATCTATCGCTCCATGATGAAGTTATCTATCTTAGAGCAATGGCAATATCCAGTTGCAAATTATTTTTATATGATTGGAATGATTGCTGAACCTGTGATTTACATGGTGGTTTGGTCAACGGTTGCGAATCAACAAGGTGGTGTGGTGGGTGGTTATACGCCGGGGCAGTTCGCCGCCTATTACATTGTGTGGACGCTGGTGCGAAGTATGAATGTTGTTTTCACGCCATACGGTTGGGAATGGCGCATTCGGCAAGGACAGTTATCTATGAGTCTGATGCGTCCGCTTCATCCATTGCATAGCGACGTGGCATATTTTGCAGGCTGGAAAGTTGTTGTTATTTTGTTATGGCTTCCACTAGCATTTGCATTAACTTTAATTTTCAAACCAGATTTGAATCCAACATGGATTGAAATCGTTGTATTCTTTTTTGCGATTTGGTTTGCGTATTTGATTCGCACCATGACCTTGACATTAATCGGCTTGGTCACATTTTGGACGACGCGCGTCAGTGCTTTATTCGAGTTGTATTTTGCTATGGAATTAATTCTTTCGGGACGCCTCGTTCCGCTTTCATTAATGCCAGCATGGATTCAAGATTTTGCATGGTTCTTTCCATTTCAATGGGCGTTTGGTTTTCCAATTGAGTCATTGGTTGGGAATATGACCACGAATGAATTGTTGAGAGGTTTAGGTATGCAACTCGCTTGGATACTTTTCGGAGTCATCCTCGTCAACATAATTTGGAAGTTTGCCATTCGCAAATTTTCTGCGGTGGGAGGTTAACATGAAAGGCATAAAACTTGCTTATAACTTTTTGCGCATTGGCATCTTAAATGAATTTCAATATCGTGCTAATCTTTACATTCAAATTTTACAAACTTTCATTGCTTTAGCCACAGGATTAATCGGCTTACAACTTGTCTTTTCACAAACGACTGATTTAGCAGGTTGGAGTCAACCTGAATTGTTAGCAGTCTTGGGAGTCTTTACCATTATGGGAGGCATTATCGGTGCCGCTATTCAACCAAACATGGAACGTCTCATGGGCGAGATACGAGAAGGCACATTAGATTATGCGCTTACCAAACCTGCCGATGCACAACTATTTATCAGTGTGCGAGAGTTTCGCTTATGGCAAACGGTAGATGTGTTAACTGGCTTCATCATCCTTATCATTGCCTTAAATCAAATGCAATGGGCAATTAACATTTGGGCTGTATTTGGATTTTTCTCAGCCTTGCTGATGGGCGCCATGATGATTTACTGCTTTTGGTTAATTATCACCTCGATTGCATTTTGGGTGATTCGCGTTGAAGAGATTGCAAATCTCTTTGAAGGCTTATACGCGGCTGGACGCTGGCCCATTGGCATTTATCCCAATTGGCTGAGATACAGCCTGACGTTTTTAGTACCAGTCGCTTTTGCAATTTCTGTTCCATCAGAAGCATTGACCGGGCGACTCACGTTAGAAACTTGGCTTGGTGCCTTAGCCCTGACAGTGTTCTTGTTTACAGTTGCACGTATTATTTGGTCATTTGGGTTGAAAAATTACTCTGGTGCTTCGGCATAATTAATATTGTAGGGACACAGCGAAACGATTAATCATCAAAGTCATAAATTGACTCGCTGTGTCCCTTTTACTCCTTACTTAATTATTAATTGTCTATTATCAATTATCCATTGCCAAAATAAATTTCATAGTATCATTCTGCTATGCGTAAAATAATTCTGGTCATGGCAGTGCTGTTATTTTTACAATCCTGCGCACTAGCACCCGCCACCAATCCGCCCGAACCAACCTCAACAATTTTCATCACCTACACACCCATTGATACACCTACCGAAACATTTACACCAGTTCCATCTGCCACCGCAACTATTATTCGCATCCCAACGCAAGACCCTAATGCCACGTTTGCTCCTGTGCCAATTTTTATTGGAAGCGTAACCGCAACCTTACCAATATTCGAAACACCAACATCATCCAGACCCGGTCCGGGCTTTGTAGATGTCAAATTTACACCGAACCATATTTACTGGGGAGGATGCGAAGCGAATCAAGCGGTGATAACTGCCGAGGTTGAAGACCCTGATAATGTCAACGGCGTCATCATTTTTATGCGCGTTAAATCCGCAACTGATGAAGATTACACACCCTGGACGAGTGGCAACATCATGTATAACAATCGTGATGGTTCTTTTACTTACATTGCTGTTGGCAGTGAAATTGAAGGACATAATCATTACAAAAAAGGATTTGTTTATTTTCAAATGGTGGCTGTGGATGATGATGGGGAAGAAGTGGGTCGCACAAAAATTTATGAAAACGCATTTTCAATTTCACCCTGCCCATGCCTCACACCTATCACGGGTTGCCCACTCCCAACTCAAAAACCATGAAAAAAATATATTTTATTTTTCTTAGCATCTTTGTGACATTTGCCTGCGTATTCACACCCAGCAATGTGACTCCTACACCTGCGTTGACGAATACAAATACCAACACGCCTCAACCTACTTTTACGCCTGTTACCCCAACTTTAACATTTACCTTAACCCCAACATTGATTGGCGTCCGCACGCAAACCTCCACACCGGATGTGACTCAAACCGCCACATTGAGCAGTGTGACTCCATTGGCTTTGATTCCAATCAATACTGCAACAGAAATTTTCAACATGCAAGGTTTTGTTTTTGTAAATGTTTCTGCCACAGAATTTTATAAAAACAGAGAATGTGAACCTTCGTTTGTAAAAATCACAGCCCAAGCAGGCTTACCCGATACTGCTTATGTTTTGTTATTTACACGCTTCAAAAGTTTAACCGCTGAGCGTGCCAGCCGCTGGACAAAATTTGATATGTACACCATCGGTGCTGGGACTTATGTTTATGACGTTTATTCTGATGAAATGCTTGAAGATGCCTATTTTCAAAATGCTTGGCTAGAATATCAAATTGTTGCCACAAATGTTTCAGGCAAAGAGATTGGACGAACGGATATATTCAAAGAAAAAGTGAAAATGTCAACTTGTGTGCCAACACCTGAGTCTGCTCTTCCAACAGTAAAACCATAAAAAGAAATGAGTAATGAGTGATAAGTAACAAATTGCTCTTAACTCATTACTCGTTACTCATCACTAGTCCCTAATCCCTAGCCTCCTCCATGAACTTCCCCAACGAATTAATCCAAAAACTAAAATCGTCTACCCGTGTTGCAGTATTAACTGGCGCAGGAGTTTCTCAAGAAAGCGGACTTCGCACGTTTCGTGATGCACAAGACGGTTTGTGGTCAAAATATAAACCGACAGATTTAGCCTCGCCCGAAGCCTTTGCGCGTGACCCAAAACTCGTGTGGGATTGGTACGCTTGGCGAAGAGAAGCAATAAAAGGCGTGCGACCCAATCAGGGGCATTATGCTTTAGTGGAAATGGAAAATAAATTTCCAGAATTTACTTTGATTACCCAAA
>DQGV01000099.1:0-162 GCA_003524705.1 Anaerolineae bacterium
TTATGTGGGGGCGAGGCATGCCTCGCCCCTACTACGGTAATAAATTATTTTACCAATCTATCTAAAATTACCTTCCTTAACTCTTCTTGCACGGATTCCCACTTTTGATCTGAATTCACAACCACCCATCTCTTTGGCTCTTGCTTGACCATTTCTAAATAA